>CAWUIT010000001.1:0-31948 GCA_963922345.1 uncultured Dokdonia sp.
TTTGCTAAGGATAATAGACTTTATGCAGGATACACCAAAGTATTTGAACTTGACTTTTGTTCTAATAGCTGGGTGCAGCGATCAGGATCATTTGGTCCTAGAATAGACTATCTTGAAACAGACCCTAATGATTCAGAAATCATGTATATAGCTGTTAACAATGTACTTTACAAAAGTTCTGATAGAGGCGTCAACTTTTCAATTCTGAATTCGTTTTCAAATAATATCTCTTCTTTAGAAGTAAAACACGGAGATGGAAATACAATTTATATCGTACTTGGTGGTACTTCTGGAGGTGTTTTTAGAGGTACTATTAATGGCAATAATATTTCTCTTGAAAATATAACAGGCTCTTTACCTGCTATCCCAAAACTCATTATTAAGCATCAAAAAAATCATACCGATAATCCATTGTTTTTAGGAACCGCACTTGGTGTCTGGAGGTATGATGATATTACAAATGATTGGGAAACTTTTGATAATGGTTTACCTAACACGGCTGTGAGAGATTTAGATATTAATGAGAATAATGGAATTTTAACCGCAGGAACTTATGGACGCGGTATATGGCAAACGGCTATAGATACCCAACCTATTACCTCTGATGTAGCATCCACATTTCTTGCTCCTTTAGGGAATCAATCACTGTCTTGTGGGGAGGTTCCTACTGAAATCACCTTCAAAAATAATGGTACTACCGCACTTACCTCAGCAACAATAACGTATGAAGCTGGAGGTATTGAAAATGTATTTGAGTGGACTGGCTCACTAGCGCCTCAAGAAGAAACTACTGTAGAACTTCCAGTATTAGGTCTTACCTTAGGAACTTATGAATTGGTAGCTCAAGTATCTACAGATGGAGATCAAATTGATGACAATAATGAGAGAAGAGTCTCTCTATCGGTAAATGAGAATGGCACAGGAGATCTTATTAACGATTTTGAATCCGAAAATGATGCACTACTTGTACTTGTTGAAAATACAGAAGCAAACTGCGATACAGCTGGACTCACTTGGCAACGAGGTATACCAAATGGGAATGTTTTAAATCAAGCAGCTTCTGGTGAAAATGTATATGCCACAAATCTTAATGGAGACCACGGTAATAATGTAAAAGAATTTTTAACTACAAAGTGTTATGATATATCAGTTCTTGATGTGCCACAAATATCTTTCAAAATGGCTTTTGAACTAGAGCTAGACTGGGATATTATGTATGTAGAATACACTACAGATGATGGAAACACCTGGAATATTTTAGGATCTGCAAATGACCCTAACTGGTATAATAGTGATACGGTTCCTAGCAATAACTGTTTTAATTGCCCCGGAGCACAATGGACAGGTTCAAGCACATCATTTAATGAGTATAGTTATGATTTAAGTGATTTTGCATCAGAGACAAGTATGATGTTCCGTTTTGTCTTTCATTCTGATCAAAACACCGTAGAAGAAGGTGTCGTTATAGATGACTTGCAAATAGGTTTTGAGCCGCTAGCTATAGATGAGGTAACTCTGCAAGGCTTGTCAGTTTATCCAAACCCTTCTAAAGATATATTTAATATACAATGGACAGAAGGAACACCACTCACTATTGATGTTTATGATATTTTAGGCAAAAAAGTGATCAGTAATCTTAAAACTCACGAAGGAGCTTCTAATTATGAGTTAGATATGAGTGCTTACGCTTCTGGATTATATCTACTCAAAATCAATAATGGAAACCAACAGGTTACTCAAAAATTAATTAAAAGCTAAAATAAAAAAGTCCTCATCTAGAGGACTTTTTTTTGATCATACTGTAACTATAAAAACGTAATTTCGTCTAGTAGTAAAATTTAAAATAATAAATAAATGAGATTATATACATCTGCAATGATTGCAGCAGCTTTTGCTCTTACAATCACAAGTTGCAAGACAGAAGAAAACAAAGAAGTAGCGCAGGTAGAAACCATTCCAGGGATTGTGCTTGAAAATATGGATACTACCGTTACACCTCAACAAGACTTTTATCAGTACGTAAATGGCTCTTGGATGAAGAACACCGAGATACCAGATGATCGTACGAGTTGGGGAGGATTTTCTGTCTTGAGAAAATCTACCGATGAAGATGTACTCAAAATACTTGCAGATGCAGAGAAGAGTGGCAACTATCAAGAAGGTACAGATCAAGCAAAGGCACTAGCAATATATAATACTAAATTAGATACGCTTGCGCGAAATAAAGCCGGACTCAAACCACTACAGCCAGCACTAGATGCGATTTCAAGTATTGAAAACTTAAGTGATCTACAAACTGTGCTTGCTACAAATCCTGCAGTATCGTCTCCTTTTTTAAACCTAGGAGCTGGGGCAGATCTCAATGATAGCTCTATGAACACAGTGTATTTAGGCGCAAATGGCTTAGGTCTGCCAGACCGCGACTACTATATCTTAGAAGACAGCAAGTCTAAAGAGATAAGGGCAGAATATAAGAAGCACATTACACGTATGCTTCAAATTTTAGGAGATACAGAAGAAGAAGCAAAAATGGCGGCGGACAAAATTCTCGAGATGGAAACAGCCCTCGCCGTTCCAAGGTTAGACAAGGTAGAAAGTAGAGACGCCCGTAATTATAATAATCCACGCTCTATTGAGCAGGCAGATGAGATGCTTTCAACTATTGATCTAAGAAAAATGATTGCTGATCTAGGTATAAAGAAGGAGTTTGACACACTTACTGTGACGCAACTTAGATATACAGAAGCTCTTGATACATTCTTAAAGAAAACCCCTATTGAAGATATCAAAACTTTAATACGCTGGGATACGTTTAATAGTGCTGCAAATAGACTAAGTACCGCGATTGAAACAGCAGATTGGGAGTTTTACAGCAAATACTTAAGAGGTGCAAAAAAACAACGCCCTGCAGATGAGCGTGCACTGGCTACTGTAAATGGTGCCGTAGGTGAAGCTCTAGGTCAATTATATGTAGATGCTAAGTTTCCACCAGAAGCAAAGGCAAAAGCCGAAACTATGATCGCAAATGTTATAGAGGCTTACAAAGAGCGCATTCAAAAACTAGACTGGATGAGCCCTGACACAAAAGAAAAAGCAATTGAAAAGCTTGACAAATTCACGGTAAAAATTGCCTATCCAGATACTTGGGAAGATTACTCAGACATGGAAGTATCTGCAAATAAGAGTTATTTTGATAATATGATCGCCGTTAGTAAATGGGGACAACTTCAAAATTATGAAGATATAGGTGAGCCAGTAGATAAAACAGAATGGGGTATGTCTCCTCAAACGGTAAATGCCTATTTCAACCCATTGAATAATGAGATTGTTTTCCCAGCTGCGATACTACAACCTCCATTTTACAACTACACGGCAGATGAGGCTGTAAACTATGGTGGGATAGGTGCCGTAATTGGACACGAGATTTCACACGCTTTTGATGATAGCGGCGCCCGCTTTGATGCAGATGGAAACCTAAAAAACTGGTGGTCTGAAGAGGATCTAGCGGCTTTTACAGAGAGAGGTAATGCGCTCGCAGAGCAGTATAGTGCGGTAGAAGTGCTTGACAGTGTATACGTAAATGGTAAATTTACGCTGGGTGAAAACATTGGAGATTTAGGAGGCGTGTTAGGCGCTTATGATGGACTTCAAAAATATTATGCAGAGAACGGTCGTCCAGAAAATATAGATGGATTCACACCAGAACAGCGCTTCTTTATGTCTTGGGCAACTGTATGGAGAACTAAGAGTCGTGATGAGGCCCTAAGAACACAAATTAAAACAGACCCTCACTCTCCAGGTATGGTTCGTGCCGTGCAGCCTCTTTTAAATGTAGATGCCTTTTATGAAGCATTTGATATAAAAGAAGGAGATGAGAATTACCTTGCTCCAGAAAAGAGAGTTCGTATTTGGTAATCATTCCTTTTAAACTAAAAAAACCGCCTCTTCAGGCGGTTTTTTTGTTGATATGGTACTGTTACGCTTTCGCGAAAGCGTATAACAAGTAGTATCAATTAGTGGAGACTCACCATAAACTCATAGTTTAAGACCTCATCTACAACCATACTATTTACCTCCTTATATCGAGTTGAACCCTCCTCAAGATACTGTGGCGGCTCTAAGCCTAGCTTATTGGCTTGGTTTTGATAATATTCTTTTTTTAAGGGATGTTCTGGAGAGACTGCATTTATTATGTAACCAAAGAGATCTTGTTTAATAATCTCTCGTAAAATGCCTATACAGTCCTCACGATGAATCATATTTACAGGTGCAGATCCATTTGTCAAATCCTTACGCCCTGCTAAAAATTTTACAGGATTACGAGACCCTCCAAAAAGTCCTCCAAAACGCACAATTGTAGTTTTAAAAGCTGGGGTATTGAAATAGATTTGCTCTACATCAAAAAGTTGTTTCCCAGCGTTAGTCCGAGGATCCGGAATATTTTTCTCAGTAACTACGCCTTGGGAGTCATCATAGACAGAGGTGCTACTTATGAGAATTACTTTCTTGACGTTAGATTTTTCTATCTCGTGTAGAAAGTGAGCCATTTTTAGAGCATAATTTGCTCCCGTATTACGACGTAATCCTGGGGGTATCATTATAACAAGGACATCGGTATCAGATAAAAATGTATCTACCATACCTGTAACACCTCGTTCTGCAATAACAATGGGATATGTGGTTATGCCTGATTTTGTGAGGTCCTTTGCCTTAGAAGTATCTGTAACACTTCCTTTTACTGTATAGCCTGCTTGTTTTAATGATGTTGCAAATGCCTTACCTAACCATCCTAATCCAGCAATTGTTATTTTTTTATTCATAAATGGAGTTCGTAATTAATGTAGGATCTAGGATTGTCTCGGTTAATGATAACTCACTTATCTGGATCGCTCTTTCTAGTATAATGGCATCATTTACTATAAATGGCTTTGGCATCATATGATCGGGCCTCTCTGTAACCTCAAACTTTTCATTTTCTAATAAATCAAACGAATATTCTCTAAAACGTACTACAGGGTCAATTCCCGCTGGAATTGTAAAACTAAAAGATAAATCCTGCCCCTTGCCCATATAAAAACTCAAAAGAGCGTCAGATCGCCTCTTTCTATACAAAGTTGCTGTACTATCTGGTGCTACTGTTTTGCCATTAAATGATATCTCACTCAAAGGTGTATTCTTATCGATAAACAAACGAAGTCTCTTAATAGATCGTTGTGGTTTAAATCTCAAAGTAATTTCTCTATTCTCATCGATTAACTCATCCTTTATTTTAATGACTTGCGTACTAGCGAGTGGGACAATAGATCTCTCCTTCGCATAACTAAAAGACGTATTATATTTACTACCCGAAGCATTTGTAATAAAAGAACTTGCAGGCTCAGGTGTATCCCCTAGATAATTTGCTACCCAAGGATCTATGCGCTCATCATAAGTAACCCAATAAGCGCTGTCATCCTTTTCATTGTGATAATAGACAAGACTATTAGGCTTTTGTCTATCTCCAGTATAGTCTGACTTCGCGTGTGCGATTCCAAAAAATAAAATTGTAAGAAATAGTCCAATATATCCTAATAAACGCTTGCTTTTATAATAACCTATCACAGGAAATACAAGACCAAATAGAAGTATAGAAAACACAATTGATATCCAATATGCCTCTGGACCCAAACCTACTGGGAAAAATTGAATGAGAGGCGAGAAGATAAAGATAGCAGGAGCAACAAGAAAGAGAAGCAAGAAAACACTTGGTCTTCTTTGTTTAAGCATTGCATAAAACGCAATGAGTGCAAATAATACTGGAACTATAAAATAGCCTGCTCCCTTTAAGTATATGGCGATCACAATATTAATTACGATCCATAAAAATAACGGTGCTACCATTGCGCTCACTGCATGTTCTACTTTGCATAAATAACTATATATCCCAAAAGTAAATGCTACTGCCATAATAGATAATGCAAGTGTATACCAGTGACCATTATAAATAAACACAGGTAGCATATCATCATACTGAGGATAGATATAAGGCCATAACCAAGCAAATAGTTGCATTAAAAATAAAGAGCCTACAAGGGATAGAAAAAGGGCTAAAAAACCTCGACCCATATGACCAAAACGTATTCTACGACTTCGTATTCCAATAAAAAGTAAAAACGCAAATACAATAATGGCAATTAGTACCATAGGCCACACCCAAGTAAATGGATAGGATACAAAAGTAAATAGTGGCGCATCAAAATATACTCTGTCTTGATCTGACTTCATTTGAGAGAGATCTGCCTTTGCAAAATGCTTAATAAGTGGTAATAAATACTGCCCTTGATGTTCTAACGTTTTTGGATCTAAGTTTTCCCAAGTATCATTTACAGTATGGTAATTATAGTGACTATCTATAAATGCAAAAAAGAAACCAGGTATATCACCATCTTCCCTTAACACGGTAGAGTCTGTATCGTTCGGTAGCATTTTATAGATGCTATACATTAAAGAGGTTGCTACCGGGTACTCAAGTTTTGCTTTTTCAAACTCCCTTATTAAATTCTCGTTACCTCCGTTAGTTTCTACGATCATATTACTAGGTCCAGAGGAGCCCCTTGCTTCAAAATTAAGCGCAAGACCTACCTCCTTTGCCCAAGGGTGTTCCTTTACAAAAAGCGTAGCTCCATCAAGACCAAGTTCCTCAGAATCCGTAAATAATATGATAATATCATTTTCAGGCTTCTCGCCACTAGCAAGGTATGCTCTTAAGCTTTCTAAAACTGTCACAACACCAGAACCAGCGTCACTTGCCCCATAAGATTTACTATGTGGAGCGCTGTCATAATGTGACATTAAAAGCAAGGCCTTCGTAGCGTTTGTACCTTTTATTCTAGCTACAATATTTTTTGCATAGACAAGTGTATTTGAACCCCACCAAGTATCTAAAACGTGCCCTTCTTGAACCTCAGGCACAATGTCTAACTTCTTTAACTCTGCAATTATGTAGTCTCTTACCTCTGCGTGAGCGTCAGACCCTACATAATGAGGTTTATTAGAAATCACCTTGAGCTGGCGCATAGCCCTTTCGGTAGAAAACTCAGTGAGAGGGACTTGAGCTGTAGTTGCCTCAGAGGGTATTAACGAGTAAAAGCTTAGCCAGACAAGAAGAATGATGATTACAAAGGATAAAAAATGTCTAAGGCGCTTCATAGTTGTTTGGTTTGGTGGTTGTAAAATACAAATTTATAGGTTTGAGTACGCTTTCGCGAAAGCGTATACACTTAGATCCATAATAAATCATTAACTTTAAGAGAACAAAATCAAGAAGTTATGGGAATAAAAAGTTTTATGGGCAAACGTGCAAAGAGCATTAAAGGCACGGCTACAGACATAAAAGTAAGTGATTACATGAGTAAAAAGTTGATCACTTTTTCCCCTGATCAATCTGTACTAGAGGTTATGAATAATCTAATAAAATACAAGATTTCAGGAGGACCCGTAGTAAATGCTAACAATGAGCTTCTAGGTATAATCTCAGAGGGTGATTGTATGAAACAAATCTCTGAGAGTCGCTATTATAATATGCCTATGGATAATATGAAAGTCTCAAATCATATGGTTACTGAGGTTGATACGATTGATGGAAATATGAACGTATTTGACGCTGCAAATAAATTTTTAGAATCTAAACACAGACGTTTTCCTATTGTAGAAAATGGCAAGTTAGTAGGTCAAATAAGTCAAAAGGACGTACTCAAAGCTGCTCTAGAACTCAACGGACAGACTTGGAAATAATTTAAGGCTTAGACGTTTCAAACCAGGCGAGCTCTATATGGTCAGGTTCATAAATAAAGGTGTTTTTTTGTTCTAAACCGATCTTTTCCAGCACACGACAAGAGGCTTTATTGCCTAATTCTGCCATTCCACAGAGTTTCTGGTTGGGAAAATTTTTGAAAAAGTAATCTCTAGCGGCAAAGGAAGATTCTGTCGCATACCCTTTGCCCCAATATTTGGGCATAAAGCGATACCCAATGTCATAGAAATTTACGTGACCGTTCATTTCCTTTTCAAAATTCATTTTTAAACCAGTCCACCCTATCCAGTCTCCACTTGATTTTTCGATAGCCGCCCATCTACCAATGTTATAGATATCGTATTGCATACGTATATAATCTATATAGTCTTTTGCCTTGCCTAAACAAGAGATAGGTCTATTCCCAAGATATTTATGTACGAGAGGATCACTATCTAGTCGATACATATCGCCTGTATCTTCTATTACAACCTCACGTAAAAGTAGGTTTTCTGTCTCTGCATAAACCTTCATAAAATAGATAGTTGGTTATTTTGATCTTTTTACAAGCGCATAATACTCACCTTCAAGCGGTAAATATCCTTGATCGTAAACAAAGTAGTAGATGGTTCCAGCTTTAGTTGTATAAATGCTTGTGAAGTAATTAAAGTCAAAGCCAGCACTATTTAATTTTTCTCTTGTTGTTTTTGTTTTTTCTTCAGGGTTAAGCTTTTCAAGAATGCGATAATTTTTACGTAATCGATTATTGATCGTTCTCATTATGTTTTTTGAGTCCTTATTCTGACTATTGTTGTGCGCATTACGACACGAGTCACTACAGAATTTCTTATCAGCACGACCTATTATTTTGTCTCCACATTCTGGGCAAGCTCTATCCATTTTTAGTATCGATTTATTATAGTGCCAATTATCTCTATTATTAGGAATCTTACGTGATTAGTTGTTTTTATAAATCTTGACTGAGAGCTCTCCATCTGCATTCATATGTGCACGATACATTCCAGCTGTATTAAATTCCATCGCAACATTTCCTTGATTGTCAATTGCCACAATTCCTCCATCACCACCTAAGGCAGGTACTTTCTTTTGAATCACTTCACTAGCCGCTTCTTGAAGCGATACCCCTTTATACTCCATCATTGCAGAAATATCATGAGCTACTTGCGCGCGTATAAAAAATTCACCCCATCCCGTGCTACTTACCGCACAAGTAGCATTATTTGCATAAGTTCCAGAGCCTATAATAGGTGCATCACCTATACGGTTGTATCGTTTATTAGTCATCCCACCCGTAGATGTTCCAGCAGCAAGATTACCATATTTGTCTAATGCTGCACACCCAACAGTTCCAAATTTACTGTCTTTGATAAAAGGGTCATTATAGGACACTTTTTTATCAAGATCGTGATCAAGTTGTGTTTTTTCTTGATCGATTATTTTTTGAAGGGATTTATAACGTCTTTCTGTGTAGAAATAGGATGGATCTACGATCTCAAGGTCTTGCTCCTCTGCAAACTGCTCTGCTCCTCGAGCGCTTAACATCACGTGCTCAGACTTATCCATAACGGCAACGGCAAGATTTATTGGGTTTTTTACGGTAGTAACACCAGAGATTGCCCCAGCATTAAGTGATTTACCATCCATAACGCTCGCATCTAGCTCGTTTGTACCATCGTGTGTAAAAACGGCTCCTTTTCCTGCATTAAATAAGGGACTATCTTCCATAATATTAATTGCAGCAACAACAGCCTCCATACTTGTACCTCCATTTGCAAGGATAGTATGCCCTGCTCTAGTCGCCTCTTCAAGCTTTAACCTATAAGCCTTTTCAAGAGAGTCTGTCATATTCTCTTTTAAAATAGTACCTGCACCGCCGTGTATAACAAGTCCAAACTTTTGATCTGCAGCTATTTCATTTTTTTGAGATGCTGTTTTCTTTTCTTTTACAGGCATATCACAGGCAAGTGCTAAGAATGACAAGAGAACTAGGGCAATACGTATTTTCATGGTGTAAACTTTAAGTGAGTGCCTAAGATAAGAAGAATGTAAATTAAAGTACGGAGGCAAAAGCCTGAAACCTTTATAATGATACCTAAAACGTTAAGAGATTTTTAAAAAATTGTGTATTTCATCGATTAAATACATAATGACTACGATTAAGTGCATAATTCTTCTATATTTGTCCCAGTAATATCATAACCCCAAATTATGAAATTGATTAACCGAAGTTTATACGCACTAGTTGCGTTGTGCCTCCTTAGTGCGTGCACAAGCGACCCAATAAGCGAGTCTGATACACTTGCAAATTTAGAAACCTCTGTTGAGGTTGAAAATAACATAGAGCTTGCCGAAGAGGTGCTAGATGTTTTAAATGATTATAGAGCCTCTCTTGGTCTATCTGCTCTTATATGGCATGCAGACTCTGAAGAACTTGCAGTGGGACATTCTCACTATATGGTCATTCAAAATCAAGCAAGTCACGACAACTTTTATGAGCGTGCAGCAATTTTACAAGAGAATGGTGCAGACTTCGTTAGTGAAAATGTGGCTTATGGATATCAAGATGCAGCGTCTGTACTTGAAGGATGGCTTAACAGCCCTACACACAAAGCCGCAATAGAAGATGATTACACCCATACTGGTATAGGCATTGTAGAGACAGAACAAGGCATTCCGTTTTATACACAACTGTTTATACGGTAAAAGAAACCCCAAATCATTTTTGATTATCAACCCCATTTTATAATTAAATGGGGTTGTTTTTTGTACGCTTTTGCGAAAGCGTATATCAAAAATTGTATTTTTATAGAAATCAACAACACTATGGCAATTCAAGCACCTTTTAATCTTAACAAGTGGGTAGAAGATAATCGTGATCTTCTTAAACCACCAGTAGGTAATAAAAATCTTTACAAAGACGCTGGCGATTATATAGTAATGATAGTAGGAGGGCCTAATGCTCGAAAGGACTATCATTATAATGAAACTGAGGAATTATTTTATCAACTTGAAGGTACCATCGAGGTGCATATTCAAGAAGATGGCAAAAAACGCACCATGAAACTGGGCCCTGGTGATATGTATTTGCATCCTGCTGGTGTACCACACTCACCCGTAAGACATGACAACTCAATAGGTCTTGTTATTGAGCGCAAGCGAGTAGATATTGAGGGTACTGACGGACTCTTATGGTTTTGTGATAATTGTAATACTAAATTATATGAAGTGTACTTTAAATTACACGACGTAGAAAAAGACTTTCTAGGTCACTTTAAAGAATTTTACGGCAGTGAGCAACATAGAACTTGTGATAATTGCGGAACCGTTATGGAAGTAGATGAACGTTTTACGGTAGGTTAATAACTAAAGACTTTATAAAAAAGGGGTATGATGAAAATCATGCCCTTTTTTATGGAGACCCTTTTTTAATCCTTAAATTCGCAAACGATTGAAATTCAAAACAAATATGAGCACAATAGCAACAGATTTTGGTATGGACGAGGCACTCAAAGTGCTGGGTCTTAAAGATATAAATAATGGCACCTCTACCGGTCAAAATAACTTTAGTGAAGGTGAGATAATAGCATCCTATTCTCCCGTAGATGGAAAGTTAATAGGTAAAGTAAAAGCGACTACGAAGGCAGATTATGACAAGGTGATGGATGCAGCGACTTCTTCCTTTAAAAAATTTAGAACCATTCCTGCCCCAGAGCGTGGTGAGATGGTGCGCCAGTTTGGGAATAAACTCCGTGAGGTAAAAGAGCCCCTAGGCAAATTGGTCTCTTACGAGATGGGGAAATCGTACCAAGAAGGTCTCGGAGAGGTGCAAGAGATGATAGATATCTGTGACTTTGCAGTAGGACTCTCTAGGCAACTACACGGGCTTACCATGCACTCAGAAAGACCTGGACATAGAATGTATGAGCAGTACCATCCCCTTGGTGTAGTGGGTATCATTTCTGCATTTAACTTCCCTGTAGCTGTATGGGCTTGGAATACAGCACTTGCTTGGGTTTGTGGTGATGTTTGTGTCTGGAAACCATCAGAAAAGACACCTTTATGTGGTGTTGCTTGCCAAAATATTATAGCAGAGGTACTCAAGGCTAACGATATGCCAGAAGGAATCTCGTGCTTAATAAACGGTGATTACAAAGTGGGTGAAATGATGACAACAGATAAGCGTATCCCACTTATCTCTGCCACGGGATCTACACGTATGGGTAAAATTGTATCTGCAACAGTAGGTGAACGATTAGGGAAATCGCTCTTAGAATTAGGAGGTAATAACGCTATCATAGTAACTCCAGATGCCGATATTAAAATGACGGTAATTGGTGCCGTATTTGGTGCTGTGGGAACGGCGGGGCAACGCTGTACTTCTACAAGACGTCTCATTATACACGAGAGTATTTATGATAGAGTAAAAGATGCCGTAGTAAAAGCGTATGGCCAGCTACGTATCGGGAATCCACTTGATGAAAATAATCACGTAGGACCACTCATAGATAAAGATGCTGTTGCAAACTATAATAGTGCTCTTGAACGTGTTGTACAAGAAGGTGGAAATATCATCGTAGAAGGCGGGGTTCTCTCTGGTGAAGGGTATGAGAGTGGTTGCTATGTAAAACCAGCAATCGCCGAGGCTCAAAATGATTATGAAATTGTCCAGCACGAGACAT
The DNA here is from genome assembly GCA_963922345.1 of uncultured Dokdonia sp. Classification (GTDB taxonomy): domain Bacteria; phylum Bacteroidota; class Bacteroidia; order Flavobacteriales; family Flavobacteriaceae; genus Dokdonia. The sequence continues at coordinate 12,472 of CAWUIT010000001.1, forward strand.
TTGCTCCTGTATTGTACCTCTTAAAGTATAGTGGTGATGTAGAAGATGCGCTTGAATTACAAAATGGCGTAACACAAGGATTATCCTCTGCCATTATGACTAATAACTTACGTGAGGCAGAACGTTTCTTAAGCGTTGCAGGTTCAGATTGTGGTATTGCAAATGTTAACATAGGTACTTCTGGGGCAGAAATTGGCGGTGCCTTTGGTGGTGAAAAAGATACTGGTGGTGGTCGTGAGTCCGGATCAGATGCTTGGAAAATTTATATGAGAAGACAGACAAATACGATTAATTATACCACAGAGCTTCCTCTTGCTCAGGGTATTAAATTTGATTTGTAATAGTAGATCAAACTCTATTATACAGAAAAGCCGTTTTCAAAATATGAAAACGGCTTTCTTATTTTATAAATCTATGCTTCTTAACTCAAAAGTGTTGCCTCAAGGGTAATCTCCGCCTTCATTAATTTAGAAAGAGGGCATACTTCTTTTGCCTTTTCAGCAATTTCTTCAAATTTTTCCTTTGAAATATTAGGAACTTTACCTTTTGTCACTAATTTAATTTTAGTAATTTCTCCATCTTCAAATGTTACGTGCGCATCAGTATCTAGAGTATCTGCAACAAAATCGTCTTCATTAAGTAAAAAACTCAATTGCATCGTATAACATCCTGAGTGGGCTGCTCCTATGAGCTCTTCTGGGTTTGTACCTTTTCCTTCTTCAAAACGAGTTCCAAAGGCATATTGTGCTTTGTCTAAAACAGTACTTTCGGTAGAGATCGTTCCTTTACCTTCTTTTCCACTTCCTTCCCAGTGTGCGCTTGCGGCTCTTGTAAATTTCATAATTTTATTTTTTGGTTTGTGTGAAAGTAAAACTATTTCGCTTTCGCGAAAGCGTGCTTAACAACTTATAACACCCCTATTAACAAAGATTTAATTTGCCTGGTTGCCTTGATTAACCAATAAGACGATAGCCAAAATTACAATGAGCGCTCCGACAATGGCAAAGAAGATTTTCCAAAATGAATAAGGTCGTTTTCCAGAAAGTGCTCCCGTCTCTCCATTTACAAAAAAGTGATACTCTTTACCATTATAGCGGTATGAGCTCACATAAACGGGTAGTAAAATATGTTTAAAGGTCTCTTCTGCTAGTGTCATATCTATAGAAGTAACACGTTGTGTATCGCCTCCTATGTCACTTGCGGCCCAGCTAGTAGCTATCTGCTGTGCTTTATCACGAGATGCGTTGTGTCCCTCTTTAAGGGGTATTGTATATTTCTCTGTTACAAAGCCAGAGAGAAAACCACTATGAAAAGGTTGCAATTTTTTGAGGTCCCATCTTGCTATAGATGAGGGTACTCTACCTGCCCGTTGTTTTGAGGCTTGGATAAGCGTATCATCTACAAAGCCAGAAACAGTGCCAGAAGCTGGATACCATCGTGTCTTACGTACTTGTCGTGTTTTTCTATTGCCATCCTTATCTCTGTAAGACTGCGTTTCATAATAATACTCCCCACGTTGTCCTGTGTAATTTGCGGCAAGCTGGGCATCAAAAGTCCAATAAGGAAGGTACAGCCCTTTTGTAAATTGTGGATCGAGGGAAGCTTTTTTGAGCTTGTTAGGCGCCCACCATAGATTGTTGACCCATTTTTTAAAAATGGCATAAGATGCATTTTGATCTATTTGAAATGGCAATACAGCACCAGGTAGAATCCACTCTTCACTACGAGCATCTTCACGTATAAGTGGCATACTACAATAGACACAATGCAATGATTTATAATTTTCTTCAACGTGTTGATTTGCACCACAGTTTTTACAGTGTAAGATGGAGATTTCTTCACTGTTTTTTTGATTCCCCATACTTTTTAGGTATGGGTATAACTCTAACTCTTCAAACTTAGTGGTCTCTAGAGAAATTTGTTCTTTATGCCCGCAATACTCACAAGTGATGGTGGTGGTGCCTGGTTTATATTTGAGCTCTGCACCGCAATTTATACAAGCCTTCTTAAGTTCGGTTTTATGTATAGGTGTTTCTTCCATTAGGGCGTAGGGTAGTTACGCTTTCGCGAAAGCGTATATCTACAAATACATTGTACGGTTTTAAGCCGGTAGCGGTGGTGGTGTATTACCTCCTAAAAACGACTTGAGTTCTTCTATCTCTTGTAAAGATGTCCATTCTGACATCCCTTGCTTCCAGATCAAGCTTTCCTTATTAATCGTTCTATTTGCAAAAAGTGTTTTGAGCTGGTCAAAACTCACGGGTCCTTGTTGAGCCCCATTGAGAGCATAAAAGTACTGTATTGCTGTAGGCATAGGTGGCGGCATTGCTCCAGCCTGATTTTGAAGCCTTTGGCTGTTTGCTTGCGAGCCTCCTGTCATCATACCTCCCATTTGTTGTGCGAGTACAAAGCCCATTCCCATTCCCATCCCTGCACCAGCGGTACCACCTTCGTTTGCGGCAGCTGCTTCGATAGCTTTTGCAGTTTTAAATTTAGTAAGCTTGTCTAGGTCAAGTTTATCAATACGGCTGTACTCAAAAATTTCTTTCTTGAGATCTTCTGGCATTGAGACATTCTCAATGTAAAATTTCTCAAGGGAGATCCCTACCGTCATAAATTCTGGATGCATGACCTCTTTACAAGTTTCAGACAGCTCTGAGGTATTTGCTGCATAAAGCTCTATAGGTAGGTTTGCTTCTCCTACCGTATCTGTAAAGCGGGTTGCAATAAGACTCTTGAGATGTTCATTAATCTCAAAATTTGTAAAATTATTATCTGTCCCAACTATGTCTACTATAAATTTACCCGCGTCTGCGATTTTAAACGCATAGGTTCCAAAAGCGCGTATTTCTACTAAACCAAAGCGGTCATCACTCAGCGTGATTGGGTTTTTTGTGCCCCACTTCTCATCTGTAAAGAGGTGTGTGTTTACAAAATACACCTCTGCCTTAAAAGGGCTATTAAAGCCGTATTTCCACCCTTTGAGGGTAGAAAGTATAGGTAAGTTTTGAGTAGTAAGATCATAGGTGCCAGGTGTAAATACATCTGCTAGCTGCCCCTCATTTACAAAAACGGCGGTTTGCCCCTCTCGTACAATAAGTTTTGCGCCATTTTTTATTTCATTTTGATAGCGTTCAAAGCGGTGTGCAATGGTATCATCTGTGTAGTCTAGCCACTCTACTATATCTATAAACTCATTAGAGAGTTTTTCTTTGATCTTACTGAAAATATCCATGGTATCTATTTAAGTTTCTGTTTTAAAGTTATGAAAAATAGCGCAAGAAAAATCAGCTATTTGTTCCCCCAAACAAATAGCTGAACTCATCTTGCCTAAGCAAAGGCTAATTTAAATTTTAAAATGGCTATGCTTCATACTCATATGAACTACCATCTGGAAACTCTATTGAGAAATAAGATACGTCAAATTCTTCATCTTGACAAATCTGCTCGAGAAGCCCCCAATCTTCTGTTTGCGCTTTCATAATTTACATTTTTACGTGATTAATACAGGACAAATATGCAATTGATCTGATATAATATGACAGATAGAATGTCTCAATCCTTTAGGGGTTTTTACCCTTTTTTTTGGATACAGAAAGCGTCCCTCATTTAAATCTGTAGGGAAACTCTCTTATGATGTTAAGCTTTCGCGAAAGCGGTACCCATCCCATTCTGGATTACTTATTTTTGATTTTTAATCTTAAAAGATATTATGCTTACAATCGATCCAAAGGAAATACAGGTTTCTAAACTATTTGGTCACTTGACGGGCGCTGTAGGGCCGCGACCTATTGCATTTGCGAGCACTATAAATAGCCATGGTGCTGTAAATCTTGCTCCTTTTAGTTTCTTTAATGTTTTTGGTGCAAATCCGCCCATATTAGTGTATTCTCCGTCTCGGAGTGGTCGCGATAATACCACAAAACACACACTGGATAATGTTATAGAGGTGCCTGAGTGTACTGTGAACATTGTAAATTATGCCATGGTACAGCAAATGTCTCTTGCAAGTACGGCGTATGATAAAGGGGTTAATGAATTTATAAAATCAGGGCTTACAGAACAACCTTCAGAAATGGTAAAACCGCCAAGAGTCAAGGAATCGCCAGTTCAATTTGAATGTAAGGTGATTGAGGTAAAACCTTTAGGAGATCAAGGTGGAGCAGGAAATCTTGTGATTTGTGAGATTTTAAAAATGCATATTGATACCGCTATTCTAGATGAGCACGGCACGATTGATCCTCTTAAAATAGATCAAGTAAGTAGAATGGGAGCGAACTGGTATAGTCGCGCTAAAGAAGGATTATTTGAGGTGCCCAAACCTATTGCCAAGACAGGAATTGGAGTAGATCGTATTCCAGAGGAAATAAGAAATAGTGCAGTGCTTACAGGAAATGATCTAGGTATGTTAGGTAATGTAGAGTCACTCCCCACAGATCTTGAAGTAGGTGCATTTATAGAAGAAAATCCAGAATTAAAAGCCATCATTAATAGAGGTGAACCTAGTGCACAACATCAAAAAGCACAAGAGTTTCTAACTCAAAAAAATGTGGATAACGCATGGAAAGTTCTGCTCGCAAAACGCTAGCTTTTTCTTAGATTTACACCTTAATAATTGAACGCGATGGAAGTACAAGGAAAAGTAAAAATGATTGGAGAGACTCAAACTTTTGGATCTAATGGTTTTAGAAAAAGAGAGATTGTAGTCACTACAGAAGAGCAATATCCACAACATATTATGGTGGAATTTGTACAAGATAAAACAGATCTTCTCAATAACTATAATGTAGGTCAAAACGTTAAAATAAGTATCAATTTACGCGGTCGTGAGTGGGTAAACCCTCAAGGAGAGACAAAGTATTTTAACTCTATTCAAGGATGGAGAATAGAAAATATAGGGTCTGGAGATGGTGGAAATGGACAACAACTACCTCCTATGCCGCCTGCAGATTCTTTTGAGCCTGCAACAAATCTTAATGATGACGACCACGACGATTTACCTTTTTAAACCGTCTGTCATATAATTACGTACATCTATACCCAAGACCAGAAATTCTGTCTTGGGTATTTTTATGCACTAACCGTAAATATCTAAACCTCTTCACTAGGTTTGTAGTGGTTGTGAGAGATGCTATATTTATCTATTTAGTAAAAATAGTTCTGCAGTAAATGCGTTTAATACTAGTAAAATAGACGTGCTTTTTGCCTTAGAATAATGTAATACCTTGAGTACACCACCTCAAAATAACGCTTGGAATACCAACCCTTGGTTCCCAGAGCATCGTCTTGCAGATGATGATGGACTTCTAATGGTGGGTGGCGACATTACACCAGATTGGTTACTGCTAGCATATAAAAAGGGAATTTTCCCGTGGTACAATGATGATCAACCTATACTCTGGTGGTCCCCAGATCCTCGTATGGTAGTAAAACCTCAAGATGTGTATGTATCAAAGTCTATGAGAAGGCTTTTAAAAAAATCTCCTTTTAAAGTAACTTACAATCAAAACTTTCTAGAGGTTATCCTTGCTTGTAAGCATATTAAAAGAGACGATCAACACGGCACTTGGATTACAAATGAGATTGTAAATGCATACGTAAGGCTACACCAATTAGGTTATGCCTTTTCTGTAGAAGTATGGGAAGGCACAGAACTCGTGGGAGGTCTGTATGGTATTGATCTTAAAGATAGAGGCGTCTTTTGTGGTGAGAGTATGTTTTCACGTGTAAGCAACGCCAGTAAAGTGGGTTTTATTACGCTTTCGCGAAAGCTAGCTAAAGAAAATTACCATCTCATCGATTGCCAGATGTATACAGATCATCTTGCTAGTCTGGGCGCTACAGAAATCCCTAGAGAGGAATTTCTAGGGTATCTTGAGTAGTATGATTGGGCCCTTCTTTCTACCTGCAAATTCTAGTATCAGGCTCTTTCTTGCACTTGATGATATCTAAAACAATTTACCTCGTGATCATTTACCATCCCCACTGCCTGCATAAATGCATAGATAACAGTACTTCCCACAAATTTAAACCCTCGTTTTTTAAGATCCTTGGATATAAGATCGCTTAGCGATGTGTTTGCAGGGGCATCTTTATAGTTTAATACTGTATTTTGAATGGGAGTGTGATCTACATAATCCCACAAATACTTAGAAAAACTTCCATGCTCTTTTTGTATTTCTATATATAATTGAGCGTTTGTGACGGCACTTCGTATTTTCAACTTATTGCGTATAATACCTGCATCTTGAATGAGTGATTGGATTTTAGTCTCATCATAATTTGCAATTTGCCTGTAGTCAAAATTATCAAATGCTACCCTAAAGTTTTCTCGCTTTCTCAAGATTGTAATCCAACTTAAACCCGCTTGGAAGGTTTCTAATAGTAAAAACTCAAATAAAAGATTCTCATCCTTTAAGGGTGTTCCCCACTCATTATCGTGATACGATTCGTATAGGTCATCTCCTAGACACCAACCACATTTATGTTTATTCATTTTGATTTTTGGTTTCTGAATTTGAAAGATAGTAAGTTTGCAGCAAAGCCATCGACATAGAGGCTATGATAATAATGGATAAAACAGTTATAGATTTAGTACAAGAAGGAATATCGCAAAGTATTTCCTACTTAGATTATAGGACATTAGTAGAAACTCACGCAATTAATGGTACCAATACTGGTCCAGAAGTGTCAGAATCCTTACATAATTACACGCTGCTTAACCATAAGCGTATGAAGCGCCTAGATAAAACCCTAAAGATCTCTACAGAGATGCAGGAGCAAATCAAAGACTTTAAAGGTAATGTCACTTGGCTAGTCCTTACAGAAAGCTGGTGTGGTGATGCCGCTCAAACAATGCCTATGATGCATAAAATCGCAACTTTGAATCAGGGAATTACTTTTAGAGTTATTTTAAGGGATGAACATCCAGATTTAATGGACGCCTTTTTATATAATGGAGGGCGTTCTATCCCAAAACTCATTGCCGTGGATAATAATACAAAGGAAATACTAGGAGATTGGGGTCCAAGACCGTCTGGAGCAACAAAACTAGTTAATGACTACAAAGAAACTTACGGAACATTAACTCCAGAACTCAAGCAAGATTTACAAGTCTGGTACAATAAAGATAAAGGAAAAGGCACCGCCGAAGATTTAATAAAGCTACTTAAGTGATCTAAGATTACCCTTGAAAATCAAAAGTTACACTTCCCAGTTGTCTGGCTTTTGATCCTTCATCAAAATAGGCTCTATCAAGATAAAGCATCGCTTGATCGATAAGGCAACCATTAGAGCTTGTAGAAGCGCTTTTATTAAATGATTTATCCGTAATAATTCCTTTGTCATTTACGGTGATATTAATAACTATTTTACCAAAAGCATCACAGGTATATACAGGATTAGGTAGGACGATCGCCGTTCTGTCTGGAAGATTATAAGAAACTGTACTTTGTCTATAAGCGCTCTTTTTCTTTTCCCCACGCGCGGCCTCTCTAGCCTCTATCGCAGCTTTTACCTCTTTTCTTTTATCTTTTAAAGCTGCTTCTCGCTCTTTTTGTAAAGCTTGGAGTCTAGCCTCGTTTTCTGTATTGAGATCTTCTACACTCGCTTGCTGCTGGGCTTCAATAGCTTTACGTATTTCATCTTCTTCCTGCAAGCTACGCGCCTCATCTATCAAATTTGCCCTATTGTAGGCTTGATTTGAAAGTCTAGAAGGTGAGGTAGGCAGAGGCTCTTCTTTTGGCTCTTCTTCATTCTCCACGTTTTCTGCGACTACAGGGATTTCTATAAATTGTTCAATCTCTCCTTTGTATGGTTTCACTCCCAAAAAGAAAAATACTAAAACAAGCAAACTGGCACCAGTTACAGTAATTAATAATGCTTTGTCTGAGTGTGACAGTTTCATAAACTATTAAAATACAAAATTTGCTTATTAAATGTCTAGCTATTTTCCACAGTAGCAGTGATCGCAGTTGTAAAAGCCTCAAGAGACTGTGCATTATCTACGTGATAATCACCTATTTTGGTTCTTCTAAGAGCAATGAGATGAGCACCACTCTTCAACGCTTCACCAAAATCAAAGGCAAGTGATCGTATGTATGTCCCTTTGCTGCAGCTTACTTTGAAGTCTACTTCTGGCATAGCAATACGTGTGATTTCAAAAGAGGATATATGTATCTCACGTTTTGGAATGTCGACCTCCTCTCCTGCTCTTGCAAATTCATATAAACGCTTTCCCTCCTTCTTTAGAGCAGAAAAAACTGGCGGGCGTTGCATGATTTTTCCTTGATACGCTTTCGCGAAAGCGTAAATAGCTTCATCCGTAATATGATCTGTTGGGAAAGTAGCATCGACAGTTGTTTCTAGGTCATAACTAGGTGTTGTGCTTCCTAAAATAATAGTGCCCGTATATTCCTTTTCTTGACCCATAAATTCATTAAGTCGCTTGGTAAATTTACCCGAGCAAAGAATCATCAAACCTGTAGCTAGCGGATCTAAAGTTCCTGCGTGACCTACTTTAATCTTTTTAATATTACGGTTTTTTCTAATGAGCCATCGCACCTTATTAACGAGCTGGAAAGAAGTCCACTCCAGAGGCTTGTCAAAAAGCAAGATCTGCCCATCTTTAAAATCTTGATCTGTGAGTTTTGAAATATTTGACATACTAATAAAATATTGAAAACCCTATAGCCAGAAAACCTACAACTAAGCAATAGACTGCAAACCACGTTAATTTACTCTTCTTAACCAATTTAATCATCCAAGTGCAAGCGATTAAACCCGCAAGAAAAGCAGCAAAAAAGCCAATTATCAAAACGGAGACATTTCCCGTTTGTGTAGTGAGCGCACCGTCTAGTATGTCTTTTGCGATCTTTCCAAAAATAAGAGGGATCACCATTAAAAATGAAAAGCGCGCCGCTTTACCCTTATCATTACCTAATAGAACAGAAGTTGATATTGTTGCACCACTGCGGGAAATACCAGGTATCATCGCTATAGCTTGTGATACACCAATAACAAATGCATTGCTGTAAGATACTTTTTTCTGTGTGTCCTTAGCCTTATCTGCTAAGTAAAGTAGTACAGCAGTAACTATTAGCATATAGCCAACTAGAAGAATATTGCTACCAAAAAGGGCTTCTAACTCTTCTTCAAAAAATAGTCCAACAATCACTGCTGGTAGCATTGATATTATGATCTTAATAGAAAATTGTGTCTCCTCGTTCCATTTAAATGACAGCAATCCTTTAATAATCTCAAATATATCTTTTCGAAAAACCACTATGGTAGATAGTGCTGTTGCAAAGTGCACAACTACGGTAAAAAGTAAGCTTTCTTCAGGAACTGAGGTATCTCCTAGAATGGCTTTTCCTAACTCCAAGTGACCACTAGATGATACAGGTAAAAACTCTGTAAGACCTTGTATAATACCAAGGATAAAAGCGTCAAGATTATTCATATATGAAAGGGTGTAGCTGTAAAAACAGACTAATAGGATTAATTGTTTTTAGTAGGATTTAAGAGTATTGCATAAACCTCTATTCCAAAACCAATTAATATAATTGCAGGTGCTAGGCGTATACGTCTCCACGAGTAGATTTCGGGATTAAATACATTTGGATCATCACTACCGCCCCCAGACATAAGGATAAATCCAAGTGCGATCACTCCCAAACCTATAAGCATCCACTTAAAATTTTTCTTTCCAAAGATAAACTCAGTTTCCTGCTTTGATATCTCTTTCCTTTTCTGTTCTCCCATGAGTGTTCTTCTTGTTGCTATATCTTATTAGTAATATAACTCGTCTGTTCTTAAATTCAAAAATCTTTGTGTTGCTAAAAATGTACTAAACCACGTTATTATAATGCCCAAGACAAATACTCCACCAAAGAGTGCTCCAATAAGTAAGGGATCATCTAATAAAGTAAGCTGCGGGAACGTTTTATTTGCATAATATAAAACGGCTGCCATACCGGCTAAGGCAATTAACGCTCCTAAAATTCCTAAGCGTACACTCTTCCAAACAAATGGTCTCCGTATAAATCGTTTTGTCGCTCCTACCATTTGCATCGTTTTAATAGTAAAACGCTTTGCATAAACAGAAAGCCGAATCGAACTATTAATTAGTAAAACAGCGATAAATGTAAATATGCCTGAAATTATAAGTATCCACAGACTTATTTTTTTAATGTTATCGTTGAGTAGGGATATAAGAGGCTTATCATAAGTAACTTCTTCTACAAAGTCCTTTGATTGAATGTCGGCAGCAATATCTGCAACTTTGTCTGTTGATACAAAATCTGCATTGAGGTATAAATCGATGCTATTTTGAAGGGGATTTTCTCCTAAGTAATCTATAAAATCCTCTCCTAACGTCTCACTATGCGCCTCAGCAGCTTCTTCTTTTGATACAAATTTGATTGATTTAGTATAGTCTGCAAGTGAGAGTGTTTTCTCAAGGTGCTTCATCTCAACTTCTTTTGCGGTATCTTTAAAGTACACGCCTACGGCTATTGTTTCTTTAAAATAATCTGCAACTTTTTTAGTATTTAATACAAGTAGCCCCAAAATACCAAGTAGAAATAAAACCAACGCAATGCTTATCACTACCGAAAAATACGAAGTAATAAGGCGTCGTTTTTGATATTTTTCAAAAGAGGAGCTCATCTATTAAATTTTGGCGTAAAAATAGTAAATCCACTTCACACCTGCTGTAAACGGAGTGATAGTCATTCTATTGTTTATGATAAAAAGTCATCACTCTCTATGTAAGCTTCAATTACTCTTTGTTCTCCCTCTTTTCCCTTTATACTATTACCGTGTTCCATACCTAAAACACCCTCAAAACCTCGATTGTAAATATATTTAAACACATTTTTATAATTTATTTCACCTGAGGTGGGCTCATTACGACCGGGGTTATCACCTATTTGAAAATAGGCGATCTCATCCCAAGTTTGTTCAATATTAGGCAACAGGTTTCCTTCTTGTATCTGTTGATGGTAAATATCAAAGAGAATCTTACAAGAAGGACTATCTACCGCTTTACAAATTTGATAGGCTTGAGGAGATTCAGATAAGAATAATCCAGGGTGATTTCTAAAGTTTAAGGGTTCTAAAACCATCACAATCCCGTGCGGTTCTAGAATAGCAGATGCCTGTTTGAGAGTCTCAACGACATTTGCAGTTTGATACGCCATATTTTGACGTAAATCGACGTGACCGGGTACGACAGTCATCCACTTCGCATCTACTCGCTTTGCAACCTCTATCGATTTCTTTATGTCCTCAAGAAATTCATCACGCAGGTCCTGCTTCCCACTTGCAAGGTTGGGTGTTGTCCAGTAGATCTTATGTGCTACAAACACACCCATTTTTAAACCACGACTTTTCATCGTTTTTGCCATTGCTAGCTGTTCAGAAACAGGTCTATTGCGCATCTCATTATCTTCAAAGGCCGCAAATCCTTGATCTGCAATAAAATTAAGCTGGTCTATCACACTGTCACCCGCCAGCTCTTTAAACATCCCAATATGCGGCGCATAATTGAGATTAAAATTGTGTTTTAGTTCAAGGTTTTTAGAGCGTTTTTTAGAATTCGCTTTCGCGAAAGCGCTACCTATACCCATCCCTCCTAAACCTAAAAAGGAACCCGTAAGAGCTCCTTTTTGTATAAACTTTCTTCTGTCCATATGATTAAAGTGAGTATGTCTTCCCTCCTGTTGCCTCTTCTAGCGGTAAACAACCTACTTGTTGTCCCGGTATGGGCTCATAAGCTAGCACATTTTCTCCTATTTCTTCAGACTGTTTCCAGCCCCAAATAGTCATCCCACGTATATTGCCCAACAAGCTATATGCAGCGGCATCAGGATCTGGTTTTACATCCTTATCACGTTGATAAGCTTGATAATACTCACCTAGACTTTTATTAAATATCTCTTCTTGCTCCTTAGATGCATTTAAGTATTTTGATAATAGTTTATCATAATCTTCTGCATTCCCTTCTTCCAGAGTTTTACCTGTAAGGTCCTGAAATCTATTTGCTAGTGCTTCAAAGCCAGACCGTATCTGTGCTTTATTCTCATCTGTAGGTACATCGTTCCAGTAGGTGTCGATAAATTTATGAGCGCCCACATCTACAGCACCAGGGATAGCCTCATCTGATGGTATGATAAGATCTACCATATTGCGTAGTGCGTAACCCTCAGGGTTACTTACAAATACAGGTTCAAATACAGGTCCAGACTCTTTGCAGCTTTGTAGGAGACTTAATACTGCTGGAGTAGCTACTAGGGCAACCCCTCCTAATCCTAAGTTTTTAATTAATTGTCTTCTTTTCATCTTAAGCTTCTTTTTTAAGTTGAGCCGCAGCGTGATTTGCAGCACGTGCACTAAAGGCCATATATGTTAACGATGGATTTACGCAACTTGCAGAAGTCATAAAGGCTCCATCTGTCACATAAACATTTTGCACGGCGTGTAATCTATTATTCCCATCACATACAGATGTTTTTGGGTCACGACCCATCCTAGCTGTTCCCATCTCGTGTATTCCATTGCCAGGAGCACTTGGATCATCCATTGTTTGGATATCAGTAAATCCAGCTTTTCTAAGCATATCCTTTGCACTAGCAACCATATCCTTACGCATCTCCCACTCATTCTCTTTCCACTCGGCATCAAAAGTGACTGTGGGTAGACCCCATTTGTCTAGTTTGTTATAGTCAAGAGACATTTTATTTTCGTGGTATGGCAAGCACTCTCCAAAGCCCATAAGACCTATAGTCCATCCTCCTGGCTCTTGGATGGCCTTCTTAAGGTCTGCACCATAGCCCGCCTCTGCAATTTGCGGTTGGTAATCACCACGGCCTGCACCTCCTTGGTATCCATAACCTCTCTTAAACGTCTTTTGGTCGGTCTCTCCACCTATATTTCTAAAACGCGGAATGTAAATCCCATTAGGACGACGCCCTTTATAATATTTATCCTTATCACCATCCCATTTTGCCGTTGCTCCTGCTTTAAAGTGATGATCCATTAAGTTATGTCCTAACTCTCCAGAATCATTACCCATTCCATTAGGGAAACGATCACTTTTGGACTGCATAAGTATACTTGCAGATGCTATCGCAGATGCACATAAGAAAACAACCTTGGACTTAAACTCAATTACCTCGTTAGTCTCTGCGTCTATTACTTTAACGCCTGTTGCCTTTTTAGTTTTATCATCATACATAATCTCAGAAGCGATAGAGAAAGGTCGTACCGTTAGGTTACCTGTTCTCTCGGCTGCTGGGAGCGTAGATGAGTTCGATGAAAAATAACCGCCAAAAGGACATCCTCTCATACAGCGATTTCTAAACTGACAAGCTGAGCGTCCATCATACGTTTTTGAGCCTGTGATGTGAGCGACGCGACCTATGGTAAGTAAACGGCCGTCCTTATAATTTTCGGCTATATTTTTTTTGAGCGTTTCTTCAACACAATTCAATTCCATGGGAGGAGAGAATTGCCCATCAGGAAGAACTTCTAGTCCTAACTTTTCACCAGAGACAGATATATACTCCTCTACCTTATCGTACCAAGGAGAGATATCTGCATATCTCACGGGCCAGTCTACAGCAATATTCTCTTTTTTATTTGCTTCAAAATCAATGTCTGATAAGCGATAACTCTGGCGACCCCACATTAAAGACCTACCCCCTACGTGATACCCACGTATCCAGTCAAAACGCTTCGTTTCATTGTATGGATGATCAATATCATCTACAAAAAAGTGTCTATGCTCTGCTTTGTGTACGTAACCTGTACGCGCTTGTTTGTGGTAACGCGCATCAATCTCTGCGGTATTATTACCCTTATACTTAAAATCCCAAGGATCCATATGCATTGTAGGGTAGTCTTCAATATGCTTCACCATACGTCCACGTTCTAGCACGAGCGTTTTCATACCGTTTTCACACAATTCCTTTGCTGCCCACCCACCAGAGATGCCTGAGCCTACGACGATTGCGTCGTACATTTCGTTTTCGTTAGCTGTATTCACTATATCTTGTGTTTATGAAAATAATTTATGCTGTAGGCTACCAAATATATAAATTTTAAGTTGTTTTTTGAGAATATCAGAAAAAGGTTACCTTAGTCAACACCTATATTTAACAGTAATTCACGGGCGAAAACGTTATAGTTCTACCCCAGTATTCAAATTTCAATATGAAAAACTATCTAGTAGGCGCATTTTTATGTGCATTTGTCATTTTATCTTGTAAAAATGATGTCAAAAAGGATGATAACGCTTTCGCGAAAGCGGAAACAGAAAACACCACTAGCGTGACGTCAGATTATAAACACTCCCTTGCCCAATGGTCCCTTCACAAACCGTTTCAAGATGGAAGTATGGATCCTAAAGATTTTCCACAAATTGCGAAAGATCTCGGATTTACTGGGGTAGAGTATGTAACCCAACTCTATCCAGAGATGCAGGATAAAACAAACTACCGTGAGACAGTTCTAGAATGGGCACGTGAAATGAAAAAACGTGCAGATGCTGCTGGAGTAGAAAGTGTTTTAATTATGGTGGATCGTGATGGAGAACTTGCAGATCCTGATCCAGAAAAACGTGCTGAAGCGATTGAAGTCCATAAATACTGGATGGATGCCGCTCAAATTCTTGGGGCACATTCTGTACGCGCAAACCTTTTTGGGGAAGAAGATCCAGAAAAATGGCACGAGCTATCTGTAGCCTCTTTAAAGGAACTGAGCAATTATGGAGAGAGTATAGACGTAAACATCGTTATTGAAAATCACGGAGGATGGTCAAGTGATGGTGCAAAACTAGCTGCTGTAATGAAAGAGGTAGGATCTACTAATGCTGGGACATTGCCAGATTTTGGAAACTTTTGTGTGAAAAGAGAAGGAGGAGCTCGCTGGGGTGCACCTTGTGTAGAAGAGTATGACACCTACAAGGGTATTAAAGAGTTAATGCCTTATGCAAAAGGAGTCTCGGCAAAGTCTTATAATTTTGATGAGAGCGGCAATGAAACAAAACTTGACTACCAACGTATTTTTCAGATTGTAGATGACAGCGGTTTTGAAGGGTTTGTAGGGACAGAATATGAAGGGCCACTTGAAGACCCTAAAGAAGGTATTGCGCTTACCAAAGCACTTGTTCAAAAATCAATAGACAACCTTAACTAAACCTATGAAATCAACGACTAAATTTCAACTTTCCTTTATGATGTTCCTCGAATTTTTTATTTGGGGAGGATGGTTTGTAACCCTTGGAACCTTTTTAGGAAATAATCTTAATGCAGAAGGTGGCGAGATCGCTCAAGCATTTTCTACACAATCGTGGGGTGCCATTATTGCTCCCTTTATCATAGGTCTCATAGCAGATAGATATTTTAATGCAGAGCGTATTTTAGGTGTGTTACACCTCGTGGGTGCTGGACTTATGTATATGATGTCACAATCGACAGATTTTGCAACCTTTTATCCGTACGTACTAGGATATATGATAGCCTATATGCCCACCCTTGCACTCGTAAATTCTGTAGCTTTTAATCAAATGAAAGATCCGTCAAAAGATTTTCCTTTTATAAGAGTTTGGGGTACCATAGGATGGATTGTTGCAGGACTTTTAATAAGTTTCGCATTTTCTTGGGACTCAGAAGCGGGTCTTGCAAATGGATTACTGGCCAATACTTTTTTAATGACAGCGATTGCCTCGGCAGTTTTGGGAGTTTTTAGTTTTACACTTCCTAAAACACCACCAAGTGCAAAAGGTGAGAAAGTAGCTGTAGCAGATGTATTAGGCCTCGAAGCGCTTAAACTTTTAAAAGATCGTAACTTTTTAATCTTCTTTTTATCATCTGTTTTAATCTGTATCCCACTAGCATTTTATTACACAAACCTTAGCCCCTTCTTGACAGAATCTGGAGTAGAAAATTCTACGGCTTGGGCATCTTTAGGTCAAGCCTCTGAAATATTATTTATGCTTCTACTACCCTTTTTCTTTAAGAAATTTGGTTTTAAGAAGACCATATTAGTAGGGATGCTAGCTTGGGCCATTCGATATACTTTATTTGCCTATGGTAATGCGGGTGACCTCTTTTCTATTGTGATTTTAGGGATTGCCTTACACGGCATTTGCTATGATTTTTTCTTTGTTTCTGGACAGATTTATACAGATAGTAAAGCGGGTCCTAAAATTAAAAGTGCCGCTCAAGGGCTCATTACACTGGCAACCTATGGTGTAGGTATGCTCGTAGGTTTTTATATTACTGGTAAGATTACAGATAAGTATGCATTAATGACAGAAGGTCACGATTGGAACTCTGTATGGATATTCCCAGCAATATTTGCTGCTGCTGTATTTATTGTCTTTGCACTACTATTCAAATCAGAAAAAATAGAATATCAAGAGTAATCACTCTTGTTTTCTTCCAATATCTTACAATGACCCATTAACTTTTAAAGGTTATTGGGTTTTTGTAAATTCACAAACAACCTTAAATAGATGGAGCACGCTTTCGCGAAAGCGTGCTACTTTAAAATTATAATCTATGAGTAACAAGATAAGATGGGGCGTCTTAGGTGGCGGTGGCGATAGTTTAATTGGCGTATTACACCGTGTGGCGGCAAGTATGTTTGATGCGTACCAACTCGTGGGAGGGTCCTTTAATCCTGATAAGGAAACAAGTATCGCTTTTGCCCAAGAAATAGGCATTCCCACAGATAGGATTTATAGCGATATCAATGCATTAGTAGATGGTGAGCTAGCACTCCCTGAAGATGAACGAATGCAAGTTATATCTATACTTACCCCAAACTTCTTGCACTTCCCAATGGCAAAAAAGTTGTTAGAATCTGGCTTTCACGTGATTTGTGAGAAGCCTATGACGATGACCTATGAAGAAGCTTTGATCCTGCAAGCCATCCAAGAAAAAAAAGGGAATATCTTTGGGTTAACACACACCTACACAGGATATCCTATGGTGCGCCAGATGAAAGAAATGATTGCAAATGGAGACATAGGCGAGATTCAAAAGGTAGATGCTCAATATTATCAAGGCTGGATTAATAATCTTATACACGATAAAGAGCAACGCAATTCTACGTGGCGTTTAATGCCCGAAAAATCAGGTATTTCCTGCTGTCTTGGAGATATAGGCGTACACGCATACCAGATGCTGGAATTTGTGACCGGTAAGAAAATAAAATCTGTGCTGGCAGACCTCAACCACCTTTATGCAGATAATGAGATGGATATAGATGGGACCGTTCTCTTGCGTTTTGACGAGTTTACTAAAGGTGTTCTACGCTCGAGTCAGATTGCTACAGGGGAAGAAAATAACTTTACCGTAGCCATTTATGGTAAAAAAGCGGCACTCAAGTGGGAGCAGGAAAACCCAAATTACCTCTACCTCCTAGAAGAGGGACAACCTCTGCGCGTACTTAAACCTGGACATACCTATAATAGCGATGTGTCTCTAGATGGCACAAAACTGCCTCCGGGGCATCCAGAAGGGATTTTTGATGCGATGGGTAATATTTACAAAGGTGTTGCAAAAGCGGTGCGTGGCGAAAAGTTTCACAAAGCAGAATTCCCGGGAATGACAGATGGCGTGCGTGGAATGAATTTTATTGAAAAAGCAGTAAATAGTCATCGTGATGGGAATGTGTGGGTAGATCTCGCATAGATTAAGTACGCTTTCGCGAAAGCGAATAAATAATTAAATCCCGCTTAGGCGGAAAGTATATATGAAAACAATAAAAGGACCCGCAGTATTTCTTGCCCAGTTTATGGATGACAAAGCACCCTTTAATTCACTCGATGGATTGTGTAAATGGGCGGCAGATTTAGGATATAAAGGCATTCAGATCCCTACTTGGGAAAGCCGATTGATAGACCTAACCAAAGCAGGGGAGAGTAAAACCTATTGCGACGATCTCAAGGGAAAAATCAATGAGTACGGGCTTGAGATTACAGAGCTCGCAACGCATTTACAAGGTCAGCTCGTGGCGGTACACCCTGCTTATGATTTGATGTTTGACAACTTTGCACCAGCCGATTGTAAGAATAACCCAAAGAAGCGCACCGAGTGGGCACGCCAGCAAATGATGAGCGCAGCACACGCCAGTAAACACCTTGGACTCAATGCGTGTCCAAGTTTTACAGGAAGCTTGCTCTGGCATACAATGCACCCGTGGCCACAACGTCCTGACGGACTTGTTGAGATGGGTTTTGAAGAACTTGCAAAACGCTGGACCCCTATACTCGATGTCTTTGATGAATGTGGCGTAGACGTAGCGTATGAAGTACACCCAGGAGAAGATGTACACGATGGTGTTACCTTTGAACGCTTTCTAGAAGCTACTAATAAACACAAGCGCTGTAACATATTATATGACCCAAGTCACTTTGTACTGCAGCAACTGGACTACATTGAGTACATTGACCACTACCACGAGTTTATAAAAGCGTTTCACGTAAAAGACTCTGAGTTTTTACCTGATGGGAAACGTGGGACCTTTGGAGGTTTTTCAGATTGGAAAGATCGTGCAGGGCGCTACCGTTCTCCAGGAGATGGACAGGTAGATTTTAAGGCTATCTTTTCAAAACTTACCGAATACGGTTGCGATGTTTGGGCAGTAATGGAGTGGGAATGCTGTATCAAAAGTCCAGAGCAAGGAGCCAGAGAAGGCGCGCCATTTATTGCAAACCATATTATTGAAGCAACAGAGAAGCGCTTTGATGATTTTGCAGGAGAAGAAGTTGATAAAGAGAAATTGAAGAAAATTTTAGGACTGTAGTATGGGCAAAACGTTCTTTGTACTATCATTTATACTGTTTCTATCTTCTGGATCTGTAGCCATTTGTCAAGAAGTGGGTATAGAGATGACTCATAGGAATGGAAATAGGGTTAGAGTCGTAAAAGAAGGACAGAGAGTAAAAGTACGTACATTAAACGGAGACAAATTTAAGGGAAGATTTACCGTACTTGATGAAAATACAATACGCATTAATGAAGAAACTGTCGCATTAGACGACATAAAATCAATACGCAGGAAACCGCTAGCTGTTAAAATTGTAAAAGGAGTTTTTATTGGAGTTGGGGTGCTAGCTATTGGAGTTCCCATTTTAGTGGGAGCAGATGGTCTAGCAATTTTTCTTACATCAATTTTAGGGTCGTATTCTGCACTAGCCGGTCTCACAATACCTGAATTTTTTGTTCAGACTAGAAAAATTTCAAAGTGGAGTTATGCTGTAACTCCTTTAAATAAGTAATTATTATGAAAAAAACAATCTACATCGCAGCCTTAGTTATTTTCGCTTTAAGCTGTAATGAGAATAACGCAGATAAAGCAGCTGAGGTAAAAAGTGAAACGGATGAAATCGCTATGAATAACGATTTAAAAATACTTTTTGATGGTAATAATTTTAACACTTGGAAAGGGTATGGCATCGATGGAA
>CAWUIT010000002.1:0-29883 GCA_963922345.1 uncultured Dokdonia sp.
TCAAAGATAATTTCCATCCATTTAGGTAATGGTTGTAGCGTGACTGCGGTGCGTGATGGTAAAAGTATAGACCATAGTCTAGGTTTTGCGCCTGGTAATGGACTTATTATGGGCTCACGTAGTGGTGATATAGATCACGCACTTATTTTCCATCTTGTACATAAACTCGGTTACACTTTAGAAAAGGTAGAACACCTACTTACTAAAGAAAGTGGAATGCTAGGCCTCACAGGCTACTCAGATTTGAGGGATATACAGCGCAAAGCAGCCGCTGGAGATGCACACTGTAAACTCGCCCTGGAGATGAATGCATATCGCGTTAAAAAATATATGGGTTCTTATATTGCTGTAATGAATGGTCTAGATGCCATAATCTTTACCGCTGGTATCGGAGAGAACTCTAGCCTTTTACGTGAGATGATTTGTAGCGACATGGATTTTTTAGGAATCAAATTAGATCTTACTAAAAATAGGGAACGCTCATCTGACTTACGTGAAATCAATGCAGAGAAATCACCTGTAAAAATTCTAGTAATACCTACTAATGAAGAGCTAGAAATCGCCAAACAGACGTACACTTTACTAATATAATATTTTAACGAGTACCCTAATTCTAGACCATCAATGTGGTAATTTACTACGTACCAAGCCATATAGAAAGGTACCTAATACAGCCGCTATCCTTAGGTAGTTACACCTATAGAAACCGTAAGTTGAGATGCTGGAGTGGCGCCTTTCTGCCAGGCATTGAGATTTTCTATCGTTGTGCTAGCAATATTATGCAAGGCTTCTCGAGTTGCAAATGCTTGATGTGGTGTAAGAAGCATACGATCATTTTGTAATAACTCCTCGAGGACTTTATCTTCTGGAATACTATCTGATCGATTATAAGAAAATACGCCGCTTTCTTTGTCATAAACATCTGTAGCATAGCCACCAATACGATTGCTAGTAACATAATCGATAACTTCTTGGGTCTCAACTACCCCTCCTCTTGCTACATTAATGAGCAGTACTTCCTTGTGCATTAATGTGAGTTTTGAGGCATCAATGAGTTGATGTGTTGCTGTCGTAAGAGGTAGACTTAAGAATATGATATCACTTTTAAAACATAGTGAGTCTATATCGCAATAATTCACCTTGTAATTATCTACAAGTGTTGCGTCTATTTGAGGGTCTGTGGCAATCACATTGCATCCGAAACCGCTCATAATACGTACAATCACGCTTCCTATCCTGCCTGTTCCCACAACACCTACCGTTTTGCCAACAAGATCAAAACCTACGAGCTTTGATAATCTAAAATCGTACTGCTGTGTTTGCTTTCGCGAAAGCGTAATTTTTCTATTTAAAGCAAGTAATAGTCCAACGGCGTGCTCTGCTACAGCATTAGGTGAGTAATCGGGGGCATTTGCTACCTGTATTTTTAAGTGCGCTGCGGTATGAAGATTTACATTATCGTGCCCTGCCGAACGTAATGTGATGTGCTCTACACCAAAATCTTTGAGTTTTTCTAATACGATGGGAGAGGCATCATCTCCTGAAAATATGGAGATGGCCTTATATCCTAACGCCATCATAGCCGTATGAGTGGTGAGGCGCTCAGTGCTATAGGTAATGGCGTGCGTTCCGTTATTTGCCGCTTCAATAAAGGGTATTTCAAAGTCTTTTGCTGAATATATAAGCGTTTTCATAACTAATTACTTGTGGGGATTATTAATAATTCTTCCTCTTCAAGAACCCATACAAGCATATTTATATAGTCCTTTATCGCTTTGCGATCACTTTCTGGTTCTGTGACATCTATAGATCCTTTCCAGATAGTTTCTCGCTCTTTTGTAGGGCAAATACAATAAAGTGCACTTTCTGCGTGATATATGGTGAATTTTTGTATTTCCTCATCTTCTACATAGAGTCCTTGACTTGAGTAATAGTCATCTTCAAAACCATTAAATGTCTTATCCCACTTACGATAGCTCTGGACTAGTGTCACTTTATCTTCTGCTCCCAATACCTTAGAAACTAGTATTGCATCAAAACCTGCGGTAAGCATTGCTTTTTCAAGTTGATCTAGTTCTTCTTCTGTACGTGGTCTAGATGTAAAATCTGGGTTAAAAAAGTCTTCGCTTGTAACTGCATTTACTCCTCTATCTTGAAGCTCGTTTACTAGCTTTTTTTCAAATAACTTTCTATTATCTACATCATTAGTCATTGCCAGTACTAAGACCTTTTCTGCTATAAAAGTGTCTATATCTGGATTTTTCCAGTTATCTACTAATTCTGAAGTACTACATCCATTGATGATCAATGCTATCAAGAGAATTATCGAGATATGTGCCTTTTTAATTTGTTTCATTTTTGAGGAATTTGTTTCTCTTTGCTTTTTGCAAAAATGGTTTTCATTGTCTTAAAGATCTCTTCTTTGAGAAGTTTGTATTTTTCTAAATACTCACCCATTTTAAGTTTTAACAACAAATGTGCATCTTGGAATGCGCGCTCTGCTTGAAACTCATCTTTCTTATCGATCAATACTTCTAGATCATTGTGATGATTTTGAATACGCTTAGATAATTTGGGAACCTCCTTTTCAAAAGCCGCTAACTCTAGAGCGAGATGTCTTGAATACTCTAATCCCGTCTGTGCTAGCAATTGCAAAGTATGATCTGTAAGAAGCTCTGCTAGAAAAGCTTGCTCCGTCTTTATAAACTCAATTTGTGATTGCCATAAGAGAGTTACCTTGTGAATGGAATCTGCATCATTCCACTCAAGATAGTTGTATTTGTATTGATTATAATAAGGATGTTTCATCTTTAAGAGGGTATTTTTAAAGAAAGAAACAACTCTTACTTCCCCCAAAGTATGAGCTGTTTCTTTACGATCGCTATTTAGTGTATGGCGATTTTTTTCTTGAGCTGCTCTGATGCCTCTTTACTATTTTCACCAGTGACGCACAAAACATCATCTACAAGCGTTACTTCTATATCGCTTTTTAAAAATCCAGTTATAACGAGTTCTACCTCAAAGGCTTGGTCTGTTTCTTTTACATTAAGAGCGGGAAGATTTGATTTTTTTTCAAAAAAATCATTTGTAAAAAAGTCATCGCTGTCTAGCCAATTTGTATGGCTATCTGACGCCCAAGGAAATCTACTTTTATTAAATTTTATAAGTGACATACTACCGAGTTTAAATTGAACTTTGTTTTAACACTTTAAAATTATCTTTAATCTGGATTTCTAACTATGACATTTATCAGCTCTCACGACTCTTTTTATTAGATTTTAAAATGCTTCCACAATAGGTAAATATCTCTTGTTTGACAGTATTATAGATAGTAATAAACTCCCGATATTGTTTCTTGACAAGAATGTGTTTTTCAGTAAAGAAGCTATCACAAGCCACAGTATCACATTCTAACATACCGCTTATCTCTGCGTCGTGTTTTTTTAATACCATCTGGACGGTACCGAGAGACTCATTAATAGTCCCAATTTTAGATTTATACTGCTCCAGCTTTTCAAAGAGATTAGGCGTTCTAGGTTCAAATACGTAAGAACTTATAAGGCGCTCTATAAAAATGACCTCATCTTTAATGAGCGCAATATTAGATTTCCAGGTAGAAACATCGTGATGAAATTCATCAATTGTAAGTGATAGTGTCATTTCCATTTCTTAAATAGAGTTATATTAAAATCCATCAATAAATGTACTGTGACGCTACTCTTAAAACTATGACATATATCAGATTAAACTAGATGACGAGCTCAACTTTTTCCTCTAGGTCAGGAATATGAACTTGCCACCCTCTTTCCACCTGTAGCTTAACTCTGAAAGCATCTGCAGCTCCAGCTTCCGCGTGTATTAAAAAGACGTTTTCTGGTATATTCTTTACCTCACTTGTCCAATCAAGTAGCTCGTACTGATCGGCGTGTGCAGAAAGACTATTTAATTGATGCACTTGTGCATTTACTGGATAATACTTGCCATGTATCTTTATTTCGTGAGCACCTTCTTGAAGTTGCCTACCTCTAGTACCTTCTGCCTGATAGCCTACCAGTAAAATTTGTGTATCCTTATGGTCTACAAGCTGCTTGAGATACGTGAGCACACGTCCTCCAGTAGCCATACCGCTACCAGCTATTACTATTTTGGGTCGTGGATTATCGATAACCTCCCACGTTTCTTTATAGGAAGCAACAATAGTCATACGACGACACATTGCGGTATACTCTTCTTTTGAGAGTTTATGCCATTCTGAAAACTGTTCAAAAACCGAGAGTACATTAGTACCCATGGGACTGTCTATAAAAATAGGGATGCCAGGTATTCTATTCTCTTTATATAAGTTATAAAGAATAAACATTAAGGCCTGTAAACGCTCTACTGCAAAACTTGGTATAATGAGCGTGCCTCTAGTATGTATAATCTCTTTTACAATAGCAACAAGCTTGTCTTCTGGGGACTCATTGTCATGCATACGGTCACCATAAGTACTTTCCAGAAATAAGTAGTCTGCCCATTTTGGTTTTTCTGGTGCGGGCAGTAAATAGTCTACAGGTCTACCTACATCTCCAGAAAAAACAAAGATCTTTCCATTAATATCTATTTCTATAAATGTGGCCCCAATGATATGACCCACGGGTATAAAGCGACACTTGATCGTTTTACTAAGCGGTATCCACTCTCTTTCTTCTACAGTTTTAAAAAAATCTAATGTGAAAGCAACATCCTTCTGGTCATAAAAAGCAAGAGCTGGCTTGTGTTTTGTAAAATCTTGATCATTTGCACGTTTTGCATCTTCCTCGTGAATACGTGCACTATCTTCTAAAATTATTTTTGTGATCGCAAGCGTGGGAGCGGTACCAAGAATTTTACCTCTAAAACCCTGCTTTATAAGTCTTGGGAGATAGCCTGTATGATCAAGATGACCATGGGTGAGAAGTACCACGTCAATGGAGGGAACATTAAAATTTAAATCGTTCCAGTTGCGTTCACGCAACTCCTTTAAGCCTTGGAACATCCCGCAATCCACAAGGATGTTAAGGCTGGGTGTTTTAAGTAAAAACTTAGATCCCGTTACGGTCTTTGAAGCTCCCAAAAAGTGAACAGTCACTATATGATTAAGGCGCCTATACATTGCAGAGTAGTTCTATCTCACTTAAAATCTTCTTTTTTCTACTTTCTGAAACCCCTAGGTGATCTAGATAAAAGTAATCATTAATAAGTTGTTTACAAAGTACAATATCTCTACCTAGTAGAAATTTTTTTTCTCTTTGCGTAAGCAATGTAGAGACTGTAATAGGATACAATCCTAGACGATCAATACGATCTTTAATACCCTTGTCTACTGGGTAATCCCAACTTAACAACTTGAGACCAGCACACTCGCCATAAGTGATAGCATCTTTTGTAAATCGAGTATTAGTAACGACCCAACCTTCTGTACTTGCTGTCATAATCGCTGGTGCAGCATTAATAATATCTCGATATCGTGAGTGTATATATAATGGCACTTTTACATTACAATTGCGCCCCTTATCACTGTGAAACTTACACTCGGCAAAAACAGTGGTATTGTTCTTCAGTGCAACTACATCTACTTCGTGCTCAACACATTTACCTTTAACCATCTTACCTATCTCAATCGTATAACCAGAATAATAGAGCAGCTCTCCTATAAATCGTTCAAATGGGAAACCAGTAGGTCCTAGCTCGTAAATAGCTTTCTTAAGTTTATATCTAGAGGCGTAGATAGACTTCTTCTTTTTGAGCAATGCAAAGGCGCGATTGTAAATCTCTCGTGTTGATATGCCTTGATACAGCTCATCTCGTACTACATTAAGTATGTGTTGTACATCATTTTCTCCTGCACCACTGCGATGTAGAGAATTACGTAATTTGTCGAGTGAAAAATCGACCTGCCTACCAGACGATTTCTTAATTTGTATAGTTGGTTTTGCCACAGAGCATATTTTTTAAGAAGGTGTGAGGGTTAACGCTTTCGCGAAAGCGTATATTATCTTTTACTAGTTGCGCAAATCGTGCATCACTAACAATGGGACCTTACTGAAGAGTCCTAGCTCCTTAACCATAGGTGATGTGAATACACTACCAAAAAATGCGTGTTTTTTATTTATAATCGCAACCATATCACTCTCGCGGCTCTCTACAAAATTGCGTACACCTTCCGTGGGATTTATCCCGCTTAGGTGATGAAAGCTAAAACTTGCCCCTTCTAGACATTCTGCTAGCAGTACTTTATTTTCTTCTTGAGAGGTAGACAGTTTTTCATCAGGGTTAACATAAAGGATGCAAATATTTGCGTTTTGTTGCGTCGCCAAGTCTACTAAATAGCTAAGCTCACGCCTTTTATAATGCGTTTTATAGCTTGTAGGGAATACAATCTCCTTGATCTGGCTTGTAGTAGCCTCTTGTGGAATTCCCAGTACTGGACAGTTGCGCACCTTCTCCATTGTGGTTATTGTATTGCTTCCAAATAGGACTCCCTTATTATTGCTTATCCCTTTTGTGCCCATCACCACGAGATGTATGTCCTTCTTTTCTACGACAGATCGAACAACTCTTAATGGATCACCAAATTCTGAAATTGTTTCAAAACGATGCTTAGGATTTGTAGCTTTTAAGGTGGTAGTCGCAATAATTTTTTCAAGTCCCGTTTGTGATATAGTGCTAGCATTTTCATAGGATTTTGTGCCTGGCTCGGGCACCATCATATCTCCTAGATTATAACCCGATGCAGCATAGGCATTTACTAGATAAAATGTGCACTCTTGATTTTTAAAAATTTCTGTCGCATAGGTAAATGCGTTCATTGCATTTTTTGAAAAGTCGGTTGGAATAAGGATTTTCTTTTTCATCTTTTTTAATTTTAAGAAGTGATACAAAAACTATAGGCACGTAGAATTAATGTTATTTACTATCTGGTAGTATTAGAAGTGGTATTTCGGTATGGAAGCTTAACTGCTCTACAAATGATTTTTTGAGTAGTTTTTCTAAAAAGCCATATTTATGATACATCATCACAAGGAGGTTTATACTCTTTTTTTCTAAAAAGGTTTTAAGCGCATCTTTCATATTATTTTCACTAGAAATCCAGTGTGTATTAAACTCTACATCTGCCAGTTTGTTCTTGAGTTTTCTATAGTTATCTTCTACGGTATGCCCAGGACTTTTTTGATTATATATGTGTGTAATGTGCAACTCAGCATTTTGTGCTCTCATCACTTCTTTTATAATCTCAAGAGGATATTGTGCATAATCTATTTTAAGATCTGTCGCATAAGCAATTTTTGTAGGGGGCACAATCTCAGTGTTATTAGGTATCACAAAAAGTGGTATTGGTTTAATTTTTTTTATGACTTTAACCGTTTGACTTCCTAAAAAAACTTCTTTAAATCCAGAGGCCCCTTTAGTACCCATAACAACAAAGTTTGTGTTGTTATTAATTATAAGTTGATTAATCATTTTAAAAAGAGGTTGTGCACTTGAAAAACTCTCAATTATGAGATCAAGCCCTCTGCAATCTTCCTTTACTTGCTGCTCAACTTCCTCTAATTGTTTAGTTATACCACTCTGGATGGAATCATAGAGTTTTTCATTTTTTCCAATATCAATGCGGCTCGTGGAAGTAGAAAATTGATTTTCAAAAGAGTGTATTAGGAGTATGTGACAGCGCTCATCTGGAAAAATTCTTGTTGCATACAGTAATGCTTTGTATGCATTTTTAGAAAAATCTGTAGGTACTATTATTGTCGCCATTATTTTACATTTTAATGATATAAAACTATTTGAGTTATGACTAGTAGCCTATGATAATTATCAGTTAATAGCTGGAAGTATTAAAAATGGCAACGTAGTATGAAATGACATTTTCTTGATAATAGGCTCCCTCATTATGCGCTCAAAAAACGGTTTAGGGTAATCTATCATCACAAGCATATCTATCGCTAGCTCTTGATCAAAAACATTGATACAGTTTTCTAAGGAGCTAAACTTAGGGATGACATGAAATCGATAGTCAATATCTTGGAGAAGTGATTCCAGCTGTTGTAAATGGGACTTTTGTGCTATTGACAATGTAGATTTTTTATAGACTTCGATCATTCTAACCGTAGAATTCCAAAGTGAAGTAAGTGCTACTAGTGGCTGTAACTCTTCTTTATGGTAATCCCTCTTAAAATCTGTCGCAAATCCAATATTTTCTGGTGCTTTAAAGAAACATTTATTTGGAATTATTAACAACGGGATCTTAGGGTGTGTAGCAACTACAGCATACGTTGTGCTCCCGATAAAGACTTCCTTAAGTCCTGTTGCTCCTTTACTACCCATCACTATATAATCATAATCTTTTGCAGCTATCTCATTAAGAATCTCCTTAAGGTGTCCTTCTATAGTCATTGTCTTATAAGAGTGTAAATCAATCTCAGTACGGGCATCTATATCTTCTTGTAAGCGGGTTAAATTATTTTGAGCATTAACTTTTAAACTATTATAAATACTACTCAATCGTGTAGGACTTTTACCTCCTACCAGTTGTAGAGCCGTAGGCTCATAAGCGTGAAGTAAAGTAAATACGGCTTCTTTCTCTTGAAAAAGCATACGAGCGTAACTTATTGCATTAAAAGCATTATCACTAAAATCTGTAGGTATAAGTACACGTATCATTGCTTTTATATTTTAGATGTTGGTGGTAGGATCATAAATGGTACAGAAGAGTGATGTACTATTTTACGTATCACAGGTGTAAATAATAGGTTTTCAAAAAAGTTATGTTTATTATGGACAATTACGAGTAAATCAATACGGTGCTTAGATTGAAAATCTTCAATAGCTTCTAGCACATCCATACCATCTGCTATCTCGTTAAGATGTGCATCCCTCTTAAAGTAAGTATTTAGCGCCTCTTTATTTTTAAGCTGATTTTTGTCTAGCTGTACACCATAATATGCGTTTAAAAATATGAGCCTGGAGATGTGAGAAGCACACAACTCTTCTAGAAGAGCTAGTCCCTTTTGTGTGTCTCCTGTATTATAATCTGTTGCAAATAGAACGTCTTTAAGATCACGATATTGATAACTATCTGGCACCCCTATAACCGGTATCGTTGCTTTTTTTATAACGTGCATAGTTTCTGAGCCTAGAAATACTTCTTTAAGACCAGATGCGCCCTTTGTTCCCATCACAATACAATCTATATTATATCCAGTAACCATTTCTGCTATTTCCAGAGTTAGTAAATTATAACTAGAGACTCCTTGAAATGTATGCTTTACATTATTGTATTTTGATTTGATATGGTCAATAGCCTTAGATACATTAGTCTCAGATTGCTGCCTATATAGCTCACCAATGTCGATATTTAAGGATGTATTTCCCTCATAAATACTCGTTGTATAAAGGGCAACTGGCGTAAAGGTGTTAAGTACATAAAAGGTACAAAGCTCATCTTTAAAGAGTTGTACAGCATAGTCCATCGCGTTAATCGCGGTATCAGAGAAGTCGGTTGGAAGCAGTATGTTTTTCATAACTATCTAATTATCGAGGTAAATTTTGAAGTATCAAGAATGGTATTTTGGTATTCAGTCCTACTTCGTCTATGGTAGATGTGTGAAGCAATGTTTCCATATACGTATGCTTTGAATTTACGAGCACGAGCATATCAATCCCGTGCTGCTGGATATATTCATTGATAATAGTAGCAACCTTTCCTTCTTTTTTACGGGTATATAGTATTTCGCTTTCGCGAAAGCGGTATTCCCAAGACGCCTTCACATCTTCCTGCCGTAGTGATAAGCGGTCAAAGTTTGAAATGTATAACAAGTGTAATCTCGAGCGGAAACTCTTGGCCATACAACTCAGTAATTTAAGCTCTCGCTGTTTATATGGAATTAGTAATTCTGAAGGGAAAAGGATCTCCTCTGGACGATCATATGTATATGCTCTAGGGATGCCTAATACTGGACACTTTACGTATTTAATAACCTGTAACGTATTGCTCCCATATGTGATCTTTTTATCTGCTGTTTTTCCTTGCGTGCCCATCACCACTAGGTCTGCATTTTCTGTATTTACAAGACCATTAATTTCATCTAGCAATGTGCCAAAAATGGCTAAGGTCTCAAAACTATGCCGTGGATTGGGCGTGTGATGTATTATTTGCTTTTTGACATCTGCAAGTTTTTGTTCAGATTCTTGTTGCTTTATTTGCTTATACTCTTCAAGTATTGCCCGTGAGATTACTGCTGTATTTTCATACACCTCATCTGCATATGTATGCATAATGATAAATCGTGTTTTCTCATATTTAAAATACGCCGTTGCACAGAGAAGAGCGTTAAATGCATTATCAGAAAAATCTGTAGGTACTATTATAATGCGCATAGGATTAAACTTTGAATGTTACTCAAAACTAACGGCTTGCATCACATTAAACTATGATATAAATCAGTCTACCCTACTCATGTATTATAAGGAAAGGAGTGTTCTCGTGATAGTTTATATTTTTATCTAATGATGGAGCAAATAGAAGATTCTCAGAGAGGTTTCGATTTTTTGCAAAGAGTATTACTAGATCTACTTGCTGTACATTTATAAAAAATTGTAATGCCTCGTCTATCGTTTTATCAATCACAAAGTGAAAACTATGCGAGGTATCATCTAGTGCCGTTTTTAAGTATTCCTTATTGAGCTGTTGGGTAGGACTTAACGCTAGATCTGTTTTTGCAAGTTGTAATATATTTAAATGTGCTTGCGAGCGATGTATAAACTCGTGTACGGTATCCGTTGCTTGTGATCGAGGTTTATTATTGTAATCTGTAAGTAACGCCACTTGTCTGGGAGGCGTACATTTAATCGCTCGAGGTACTATAAGTACGGGGCATTTAATACGTGTTACAATATCTCGGACGTGGCTTCCTTTGAGACCGTTATAAAAAATATTGGGATAGTGAGTGCTCGTTACAATAAGATCTATTTTATTATCACTTACCGCTGCTCTTATATCTCCTATAAAGTCACTCTCCCATTTTAAGGGTGTGAGCACTTGCCCTGGTCGTATGTGTTTTTTTAATTTCTTAATTAAAACTGTAAGCTTGCGAGATGCGGTTATGGTATCTAGGTCGCAATCATCGGTCAAGTAATCGTGCTCCTCAGAAAAAAAGATGTAAAAACGCATTCCAGCATTCTTATATAAATTTATTGCACATAGTGCTGCGCGCCATGATTGATCAGAAAAATCTGTTGGGACCAATATATGTTTCATCAGTACATTATCTATAATTAAGACAAATGTATCCGAGTGTGTTCTAGTAAAGAATGATAAAAGTCAGTTATACTGTATTAATCTATCATTTCTAGACCTTCGATATCAAGTAGTTTGATGTTGCGACCCTCTATAGCAATAAGGCCTTCTTTTTTAAAACCAGATAAGGTTCTTATGAGGCTTTCTGTGGCAATACCTGCTACACTTGCCAGATCATTACGTGCTATTTTTATACCCTCTTCTGGCTTCTTGCCCATAAGCGCAGCAAACTGTAGTATGGTCTGTGCTGTTTTTCTGCGTACAGAACTATAGGCCATCTGGAGCAATTGCTCTTTTACCTCTGAGAGATTATCAGTGAGAACCTCCATTAATTCTAAAGAAACGGTTTTACTTTTTTCTAATATAGTTTTGAGCTCTTTTTTACTTACACCCACCAGTTGTACATCTTCCATTGCTGTGGCAGACTCTTGATACGGAACAATATCCATAAATGAGGTGAAACCTAGAAAGTCGTCTGGTTTATAAAGGGCGGTTATAAGCTCTTTACCACTTTCATCCATTTTATGGGTTTTTACAACGCCTTTTAGGATGAGGTAAATCATATTAGAATGCGCTCCCTGACGATAGATTATCGATGCTTTTTTATAATCTTGCACATCTCCCTCATCGTCAAAAAAATTCTTCAATTCATTTAAATTTCTGACAGAATCATCTTCTTGTGGAGGCAATAGCTCTGTACCTAGCATCTTGTTGAGAATAGTCGCTTTGGCAATCCTACTTTCTATAGCGCTTATAAGCTCTTCTTCTTCAAATGGTTTTGTAAGGTAGTCATCTGCACCCATATCCATACCTTTTCTAATCTCTTTGTGCTCAGTTTTTGCCGATAGAAATATGAAAGGAATGTGTTGAGTTTCTGGATGACTTACAAGTGCTTCTAGTACACCATAACCATCTACCTCTGGCATCATGATATCACACACTATAAGATCTGGAGTTTGTGCTTTTGCAACCTCAATCCCCAGTCTTCCATTGGGTGCTGTAATCACTTCATAATTAGAAAGCTCAAGCAGCTCTGCTGTGTTTTCGCGCAAAGCAGTATCATCTTCTATCAATACGATTTTTTTCATACACAAAATATTAAGATGTAGGTATCCGAACTATAAATGTAGAGCCTTTATTTTCTATACTTGAAAATGAAATAGAAGCTCCTAAATTCTCTAAATGATTTTTTACAATATTGAGTCCAATTCCTGTACCTGCTGTGAGCGTGGCATTTTCTGCACGGAAATAGCGATTAAATATAAACTTTTGTTCTCGCTCTGGAATACCAATCCCTTGATCTACAATCTGTATTTCAAGTGCATCTGGACTTTCTTTTAAAATGATATCCACTACCGAACCTTCTGCAGAATATTTGACAGCGTTATACAATAGGTTACTAAGTGAAAGTTCAAGAATTTTTTCATCAAACTCTATAGTTATATCATCTGCATTTTTTGGATAGTTAATACGTTGCTCTCTTTTGAGGTGCATATTTGCATCATAGATCACTTCATTAAGCACTTTACTAAGGGGAAACGTTGTGTATTTATAATTGGTTTTGCCTGTATCGAGGCGTTCTATTGATAAAAAATCATCGATAATAGTGTTGAGAAATTTGACCTTACTCTTAATAGTATTAAGGTGTTTTTCCCTCTTCTCTTGTTGCTCTTCTTTGGTATACTTCTGTGCAAGTGTGGCACTTGTTAATATGCCACTAAGAGGTGTTTTAAACTCATGTGACACAAGCGAGAGAAATTTGGTCTTGAGTTCATTAAGTTCTTTTTCCTTTTGTAAAGCTTCTTTTGCATTATTCTCTGCCTCTACTCGCAAGGCTACTTCTTCCTTAAGTCTTGCAACGGCATCTGCCAGTGTAGCAGTGCGCTGTTCAATTTTTACCTCAAGATTTTTATTAAGATCAAGTATTTCTTTCTCCTGTGCCTTTCTTACGGTAATATCTGTAACTAGAGCCATCACATACCGATGGTTGTGTAATATAAAGGGATTTAAACCCGCCTCTACAGGAATTTGTGTGCCGTCTTTACAGAGACCATATAGATCACGGCCTATACCCATCTCACGCTTACCGCTATGATCCATAAACTTCTCAAAATGAACATCATGGGCTTTATGAAAGTGCATTGGGATTAATGAATTGAGGTTTTTACCCTCAAGTTCATTTTTATCATACCCGAAGATAGATCGTGCAGATTGATTTGTAGCAACAATGATCCTGTCAGAATTAACAACAACGATACCTTCTGATGCTCCTTCAAAAAGGATTAAAAAAGCCTCTTCTATACTTTCTTCAAAGAATTTCATACTTTAAAAGTACATTTTTATAAGGAAGTTCTAGGATAAATAGTCGAAGCTTTATTGCTTTTACACTAATTCAAAAAAAGTAATTTCAGGTCGCATCCCTACTCTTCCTGGAAATCCTAGCCAGCCTAACCCTCGATTAACATATAGAAGTTGATTATCCTTTTGATAAAAGCCTGCCCAGTGTTTGTATTTATATTTTATTGGACTCCACGCCCTTGCCTTGTACTGTATACCAGCCTGTGCTCCGTGTGTATGGCCAGATAAGGTAAGTGCAATATTTGTGTCTACCACCACTTCTTCATCCCAATGTGAAGGATCGTGAGAGAGCAATATTTTAAAAAGATGTACTGGTACCCCATCGAGTGCTTTTTTTAAATCGCCATACTGCTTAAAGGGTGGTTTACCCCAGTTTTCTACACCTAATAATGCGATCTCTTCTTGACCTCTGTTAATTTTTATGGCCTCATTACGCAATAAATAAAAATCTATCTTCTTAAAGAAATGAATGATTGATTCAAAATTTTCTTGTTTCTCGGTTTTTTGCGTCCATTCGCTATAATCGCCATAATCGTGATTACCTAATACTGCAAATTTACCCAAAGGAGCCACTAGCTTTTTAAAAACCTGACTCCACCCCTCAAGTTCCCAGGCATAATTATTTACTAAGTCTCCAGTAAAAACGATAATATCAGGCTTGAGATTATTAATTTTTTTAAATGCTCTTTCTACTATGTGGTATTTAAAATTGAAACTTCCTAAATGGGCGTCAGATATTTGCACTATCCGTAAGCCTTTAAAACTAGCGGGGAGGGAATCAAAGGCTAAGCGTAGCTTGTAAACTTTAAAATGATAAACAGACTTACCTATCGCATACATGATAATAAAAAAAGGTAAAAATCCAGAAATAAGACCTACCAGCGGGACAACAATACGTGATTGCTCTTTTGTAAATAAGTAATTTGAGACATACAAAATGGAGATTACAATGACAAAAATTACCTTAGGCACTAAGGAAGAAACTGTAAGACCATATAGTGATGTAATGAGCCGGTGCCGGCGCTTTTCTGAAATTGCATCCATACGTAACTTTAAAACTAGAATAGCCGTAACAAGCCCTATGAGGAAGAAAAAGAATAGTCCATTTATAACCTTTTTGAAAACAGTAGACCCTGTAAGCTCCGTGATAGATTGTAGCCAGTAAAAAGCGAGCAAGTAAGTCTATTACTATAATACTTAAGCACAGTAAGACTATGGTAAAAAAAGAATATCTTCTCATCGTTAGAGATCGTCTATTTATTCTGTGCCAGTCTCCTCTGTTAACCTCCTTTTGTCCTTAAGCGCGGCAGCTATACTTTTTACATCAGACACCCAAGTGTCATACATAAAAATTAATGTAATCTCCTCGATTGTTTCTAAAACACCTACAACAAGCATGAGGTAGAACAGAGTATAGATGGGGGAAAAGAAAAGGGTATATAGAATAAATACACTTTGTAGCACTGCAGATGTCTTGGCCAAATAAGTATGAAAGGCCGTTGCCTTCCCATATTTACGATAGGCAATAATCATTTGTAAGAGATAGGGACAAAATCCAAGGCTTAATATGAGTAGATTGTCCATTATAAATGCTTTTTCAAAATGAAAAAGTCCTAAGAGTCCAATCACAAATGTTATTTGATCACCCATGGAGTCAAGCTGCGACCCTCTTGCAGATGTGATTTGATACCTTCTAGCCAGAAATCCATCAATTGCATCTGTACTGTATGAAATTAACAATAACCAGGTAAAAATGAGTCGCTCATCAAACCACAGTAATAAAAGAAGTACAGGAGCGGCAATGATTCTGTAAAAAGAAAACCAATCTGCAACGTTATAAACCTTAAAATTAAACATGAAATTTGCTTCTCGTTATTACAATTGAATACTCAGTGAGTGATATAAGTTGTTTATTACGCTT
This sequence comes from uncultured Dokdonia sp., assembly GCA_963922345.1. Classification (GTDB taxonomy): domain Bacteria; phylum Bacteroidota; class Bacteroidia; order Flavobacteriales; family Flavobacteriaceae; genus Dokdonia. The sequence continues at coordinate 15,597 of CAWUIT010000002.1, forward strand.
TCGCGAAAGCGTAACGACTCTCTTACTTAAACTTCTACAGGTTAAAAAAATCGCGGCGCAGGTTATGCTTTATACCATCCAGAATATGCTCTACTTCAATTCGAGGGAGCTTAGTGACTCTTACAATTTCTGGAGCTGTAAGATGAAAGTGAATGTATAGTGTGGCGACATTGCGGTGCTCTTGTGGAAATTTTGATAAAAGCGCATCTATAGAAGCATTACGTGACTTTGCACGTTGCTCTCGATCTATTTTATCATCAATTTCTGTACTATTAGCCTCTCCGGCTATGGGCTGTAAATATTTAAAAATGAGATCATAAGAAATGTCATTAAGCTCTTCTTTCATAATGAGATCTCCGTCCAGCTCAGCAGTAAATCGCTCTCTTAGAGAGTTACGCTCACTTCTGAGGTAGGGCTCAATATTTTCTACAGATTGATGGTGTTTATCTTCTCTAGTCTGTACCTCCTGAAGAAGAGTGTCAATTTCAGAAAACAAAAACATGTAAAAATCCTCCTCATTGTGAAGGTTTTTAAAATTTTCATAAACCGCAATAAAGAGATCATCTACAAAATCGTCTACCTCATAAAAGTTGTGAGGGAAGTGCCCCTCATGCACGAGTTCTTGTAAGCGAGTCTTAATGTAATTACGCAACTGCGGTATAATGCGAGAAAACAATGCATAAAATGCCTTCTTATCACCTTGCTCGTGATGTTGCTCTAGTATCGTATAATACTGCTGCACGTGCACCCGGTAGTTTTTTTTCTTTACGATGTGTGGTCTGTGGCTCATGATAATACAATTTAAATCCTGTATAAAAGTGCCATGATATGGAAAACAGCACAATGATATTTATCATAGTTTGTACTAAAGCTTGCTACTACTTTTAGGTAAATGAAACAACGTATGGAAGCAGAAATGAAGAGAAGTCTCACTTTTTACCATAGTCTTGGTAAATTATTTTATGCCATTGCTGCTACAGATAAGGTGATACGCAGTGAAGAGTTTGAAAAACTACAACTGTGTGTTTTAAATTACTGGCTTGATCTTGATGATCTAGAAGATGCCTTTGGCTCTGATGCTGCTTATCTCATTGAGGTCGTTTTTGAAGGCTTAGAAGCTTTTGGAGAAGATCCACAAGAGATGTTTGAGGCGTTTGTTACCTATCTGGAAGAACAACCTCAGTTTTTTACTATTGAAGTAAAAAATATAATTCTCCAAACGGCTTGGGAAATAGCACGATCATTTTCAGGAGTAAATAAGTCTGAGTTAATACTACTAGGCAAATTAGAAATTGCATTATCACACTAATCACCTAGCATCAATCGGTATGCTATAAGTGAATCTCACAAAATTTATGATAGCAATTACAATACAGTAAAAGTAAATCAGGAACGAGCCGAGTTGTTGCTTAAAATACTCCTTCCATAAGAAAGACTTAGATGCTTACCAGTCGGGATTTTTAAATAATACTCAAAAGATGACCAATCTCATATTTTGCCCAACGCTACCATTCTACATTTACATTGTAATTAAACTCTAGCATAGCTGTCTAGGATAATTTACTTAAATCAATTAATAACGATCTATTAAGGTCTATTACTAACCGCTCGTAAAGAGCTTAACTATCTAATTATGACACTCTATAAAAAATTAAGCGCAGATTTTACAGAAAACTTTATAGGCAACACCGCACTTGCAATTATTGTATCAACCTGTGTAGGCTCTATTGCAGTAATGTTTACATTAATGAATGGACATGGCTTTGCTCAAATGGCGATGGTTTTTCTGACCGTACTTGTATGCAGTCTTCATAATGCATCTATTCTTACGGTACAAAAGCCCAAATTAGTTTTTGACTTATTGGCTCTAAGCATTCTTGTAAACGTGATCCTAATCCTAATCAATCTTCTGTTTTAGAATTGTTTTTGTTTTGCTTTCGCGAAAGCGTAAAAGATCTCAATACATACTCTTCTGTGCTCTGGAAGCTTTTGATCAAAGGGAGATTTACATTCAAACTAGAAAAAATAAACCATGAAAACATTGCTAAATATTTTAATTCTATTGAGTATAATGAGTTGTAAGGAGGAAAACCCGATCACTTATGATACAAAATCCATAATGGAGGGTAAAGAATCTCTCTTAGATCCAGACTCTGCAGATTCCCTATATCTCACGGAGCAAGATATACTAGAAATACAGACAAAAAGCCAAGCGCTTAAAAAAGAAGGACTACTCGCCATCCCTGATGATCGGTTACGTTTAAAAGCCGAAGTTACCTCTAAAACACTTTATAAAGAAGATGATGCGTATGTACTTGATTACACATACCCCTATCTTAATGAAAAGCAGAACTCAAAATATAGAAATTTTAATACCTATATGACAGAGAGTTACCTCAACGTGGAGCGCACCGTTAATGAAATATTAGAAGATAAAGAATTGCTTTGCGATACACTTAAGATCCAGCGTTTCCGAGATAAACGAACCATAAATTTTAAATTACACACCAATGAGCGTAATCTCATAAGCATATTGCTTTATAAAGAGAATTATTACTCTGGTATGCGTCATTCTACCTATATGTTTGATTGTCTTAACTATGATGTAAATCAAGAAGAATTTATCACTTTTAATGATTTTTTTGTCGCTGGATCAGAGCAAAAGGTACTTAACCTCATTAACCAAACGATCTATGACAAAATACATAGTGGTGAGATGTATTATGATTGCTGGGAGCTCTCTGATACAGATTTTAAAGCATACAAAAATAATTTTGTAATTAATGATGAGCATATTGAATACTACTTTGATGACTGTATTATCTGTCCTTCATACACAGGACAGTACAGCGTAGTGATCCCTCTTGTTGAAATTATGCACCTTATAGAAAAGTACCAACAGCCTATACTACTAGCCGCATTATAGAATAGCTTTTTACTAGGTCATAAAATTTACTTCTCAGTTTACACTGTTTACTTCTCTATTTTATAGGTGTCTGTGTAGCCTGATTAGCTTGATAAAATATTGGTTATTCAAAACAATTAGGCTCATTAGTAGGGCTAACTATCAAAATATTGAAAGGATAAATCCCACAAAACTCGCCATTACTATATCGCGATCTTATTTTAAGGCTATAGAATGATTTTAATTAATGCTATTACGACAGTAATTGCTTCTTCTACTAGATTGCATAGTCCAACTATCCAAGCTTATACTGTGACTATTGTCATTCTTTTTGACCTTATCGCCACGTATATTTAAACTTCAAAAAACAAATGCTATGATAAAAACACTCGACCAAAAAGAAAAAATGATGATCCTCCGTTCTAATTATGTAGGGCATCTGGGCTATATATTTAATAATCATCCTTACGTAGTACCTATTACTTATTACTACAGTGAGGAGCAAGACATTATTATTTGCTATTCTGGCCTTGGCCACAAAATAAGTGCCTTGCGTAAGAACAGCAATGTGTCGATATCTATAGCAAATATAGACTCTGTAAATGATTGGAAATCTATCCTTGTTAAAGGAGCGTATCAAGAGCAATCGGGAAGTACAGCAAAGGCACTGTTACATCAATTTTCGCTTGGTGTAAAAGAACTTATTTTAAATAAGGAAATGCGAGATCTTGACTTTATAAGTCAATTTTCGAGTAAAATTCACACTGATAATATTCCTGTAGTTTTTACAATTGCTATTAAAGATATTACAGGTAGATTGAGAAAGTTCTAAATAGGTTAACTATCAAAACCTAAAAAAATCCTTAGATGTTAAGGATTTTTTTAGATTAACTAACCTTTGAGTAAGTTACCAAAATCTAATAAGTGTATTACATTTTAAACGTAAATACGGGAAGCTTAGAATGATTTGCTATGCTCTCTGCTACGCTTCCATTAAAGAAATGAGATAAGCCTCTTCTACCGTGTGTAGGTAATGCCAGTGCATCTGCACCTATTTTTGCTGCATAGTCGTATAGACCACTTTCAATACTATAGCCATTTACAATAACCAGATCCTCTTTATGTAAGGGTGTACCAAACTCTGCCACATTCATAAAAACCTCCATAGACTCTTCAATCTCTTTTGAACTTCTAAAACGATCTGCAGGAAGATTTACATATACTAGGTGAATTTCTACATCAAGAGCTTCAAAAAACGGGATCGCATCTCGATATGCTTTTATACTTTCCTTCTTAAAATCGCAGGCAAAGACTACTTTTTTAGGGAGTGTAGAAACATCATTACCTTTTACTACAAGAACAGGCACCTCAGAGGTACGTACAACACGCTCTGTGTTTGAGCCCACAAACTCTTCTCGCAAGCCTCTAGCTCCGTGAGACCCCATAACAACCAGATCTACATCCTGCTCCTTGGCAAGATCATTAATCTCTTCAAAAATTTTATAATTTTGAACTGTTTCTGTGATAGTAATTCCTTCTAGATAATCCTTAGCCAGAAATGTTTTAAACTGCTTTTCGGCCAGCTTCATGTGATACACAGCTTGAGCAACTTCTTGGCTTTCATCTCTGGTAAAAATACTATCACTCATACCCATCATATGGAGTACTAGGATCTCTGCTTTGTACGCTTTCGCGAAAGCGGCTGCTACCTCTAAGGCATACTCAGAGTGCTGTGAAAAGTCTACAGGTACTAAAATCTTTTTCATCACGAACTTATGTTTTGGTTAGTAAATTGCGCCTTGCGCTTTTTGAGTTGTCTCTCTAAGTCTGAAACCGTCTCTTTCATAGCAGTTTCAAAATAGATATCTGTTGTAGATGCAAATAGTGAAGGTCCTGGAACACTCAATTGGATCTCGCAGGTGTTTTTAAAATCACCAGACGCATTCTCTTTTTTGAAAAACACACGTGCAGTAATAAGCCACGGATATTTTTGAGCGAGCTTATCCAGATGATTTTGCGTCATTGCACTTAGGCTCTGACTTTCCTTAATTTTTACATATTGAAATATTGTAGTCATCTTTTTCTAGTTTGAAGTAAAACTAATAAGATGCTACACTCTAGACTATGACAATTGTCACTTCAACTCATCAATGTGGTAATTTACTACGTACCAAGCCATATAGAAAGGTACCTAATATTGCCCCTATTATAACGATAACCAGCGATGGAAACCCTGCACCTAGAAGTACATACATAGGGCCAGGACAAGCTCCTGCAAGGGCCCAACCTAAGCCAAAAATGATACCTCCTACAAGATATCTTGTAACAGATCGCTCTTTAGGATGGAGGCTCATACCACTTCCGTCCAGGGGTTGTATATTATAGCGCTTAATTAGCTGCACTCCTATAACGCCTATCACTAGTGCAGAGCCTATGATACCATACATATGAAAACTCCCAAATTGAAACATCTCATAGATACGAAACCAAGAAGCCGCCTCAGATTTGAACATTATAATTCCGAAAAAAATACCTACAAAGAGGTACGTGAAGTATTTCATATTAAAACAATAAAGGGTAAATAAAATGTACCATCACTAGACCTCCTATAAAGAAACCTATGACAGCAATTAAAGAAGGGATTTGTAGGTTACTTAAACCTGAGATAGCGTGTCCAGATGTACAGCCACCGGCATATCTTGCTCCAAAACCTACCATAAGCCCACCTCCAAGAAGGATTATAATGATGAATGGATCAGAAAGTGCTTCTGTTGAAAAAATTTCTGGAGGGAGATAACTAGACCCGGCACTATTAATACTGTAATCTTCGGCGAGTTGCTCTGCAATCGCTGGATTAATGGAAACTGTATTATTGCTCATAAAATTTGAGGCAATAAATCCGCCTATTATGGCACCCAGAGCTACGGTAAGATTCCACCGTTGCTCTTTCCAATTAAATCGAAAAAAATCTGCTGCTTTCCCTGCGCCTACTGCAGCACAAGCGGTCCTTAGATTTGAGGACATTCCAAATTGTTTCCCCACTAGCAATAGTACAAACATTACAAGTGCTATAAGGGGTCCCGCCACATACCAAGGCCACGGATCATATATCCAATTCATATCTTTTTTTAAACAAATATCCCGCTTTTAAACAAGCGGGACAGTAACAAAGGTTACACAATTATGATTGGAAAAATTGTCTAAAACTTTATGAATCTATATATCAGTAAACTAGCTGCTATTTTTAAGATTTAATTAGCACATTAAAATTTTTACAAGTCGTAATAAGGTCTACCCTTATTGAAATTGCTTCACATCATCACTTAAGTCATAGATAGTGACACTACTTAATATACTCGATAAAATACTACTTCCTGCTGCGCTACGATAACCACCAGCACAGTGCACAACTATAGGTTTATCTGTTGGGATTTGTTGTGCTGTGTCTCTTAACTCATTTAAGGGGTGTGATAGAGCGCTATCAAAAAACTTACCCTCCTCTACTTCACTTGCATTACGTATATCTACTATAGTATACTTCTCTGGATTATTTTTAAAATCGGCTAGGTCAAGCTTTTCTGTTTTTTCTAGCGTGTCATTGGGTATTGTAATGACCTTAGTAAGTAACTTTTCATAGCCTATTTTTGCTACCCGATGTAACAGCTCATTTTTATTCTCCTCACTATCGACTACTAATGTAAACGTATCCTCTGGAGTAATAATGGAGCCTAGCCACGTTTCAAATTTTGCATTTGCAGAGACTGCTTGTATATTAAAACTACCATTAATGTGCCCTTGTTTAAAGGTCGCTTCATCTCGCGTATCAACTACTAGTCCAGTAGCGTGGCATTTTCCCTCAAAGGGAACCTGACCAATAGAAGGTTCTAACCTTGCAGCGCCCTCCTTGTTCATATCAACATCAAATCCAAAATAGGAAGGAATAAATGGTTGACCATCAAGAATGGTATCTATAAACTCCTGTTTAGATTGCTTCTTAAAAGCCCAATTACTTATGCGTTCATTACCTAGTGTACTGCTATTTGCATCACTCAAATTTTTACCACATAGAGAACCAGCACCGTGAGCTGGGTACACAATCGCATCATCTGGTAGGTCATTAAACTTTGTAGTGATGGTATTATACATCATTTCGGCTAGTTCTTCACGTTTTGCCTTCATATTACCTGCCTTTTCTCGCAGATCAGGGCGTCCCACATCACCTATAAAAAGAGTGTCTCCAGTAAATAAAGCTGTTTTTGTACCTGCTATTGCTACTATGGTAATACTATCTGGAGAGTGTCCAGGGGTGTTGATCGCTTTTAATCGTACGTTTCCTATCGTGATCTCATCACCTTCGTCAAATGATGTATGTGGGTAGTCTGCTCCTACCTTATTACTGTTGTAAATAGTGGCTCCCGTTTCTTTATGGATCTCTAGGTGTGCACTAACAAAATCTGCGTGAGGATGCGTTTCTATCACTGTGGTGATCTTTGCATTATTCGCTTTCGCGAAAGCGTAATATTGCGCTGGATTACGCTCTGGATCGACGACTGCCATCTCACCTTCACTCACAATAGCATATGAGTAATGTGCAAGTGGCTTATATTCAAATTGTTTAATGTTCATTTTTAAGGTTTTTATTAAATTAAATACTGTGTGATAAAAGACTAGCACTTATCACTATTTTAAAATTACTTTAACGTAGATGGGCATACACAACTCGTAGTTTAAACGCTTGCATCTTTTAATAGGTAGGACGTGCTCTCCATAGTGTGACCTGATGTATGTAGTGCCACAAATGTTACTTCACCATTGCTTTCGATATATGCTCCTTGAGCGAGACATCCGGTATGAATTTGTTCTACTTTCATTTTATTTTTTTTCGCTTTCGCGAAAGCGTGATAACACTTTAAATTTATAATATACACTACTGATTTGCTGTAACAAAAGTTACATTGAAAGTTCTTTATAGATAATATAAATACCCATGATGAGGACGAAATAACCAAATGCCTTTTTTAATTTTTTACCATCAATAAATTTATTGAGCCAGATCCCGATAAAAATTCCAACGATCGATAACGCTGTAAATGATAATAGAAATGGCCAGTCAATAGTTAAGTTCTGCACATCGCCTAAAAAACCTATGAGGGATTTAATCGCTATTATAAATAAAGAGGTGGCTACAGCTTTTTTCATAGGTAATTTTGCTAGGAGTACCAAGGCTGGGATAATTAAAAATCCACCGCCAGCTCCTACTATTCCTGTAATTGCTCCTACCACAAGACCTTCTATAATTATAAGTGGGTAGTTATAGGATATTTGCGTGTCTCCTACATCTTCTTTCCTCTTGTTACGTATCATTGAAATGGAAGCAAGCAGCATAATGATAGCAAAAAATAACATGATAGCGAGATTCTTTGTAACCACAACACTACCTATTTCAAATAACTCTTCTGGAATCGCTGGAATCACATAGGCTCTTGTAAGATAAACGGCTATAAAAGCTGGAATTGCAAAGATGATAGCGGTTTTAAAATCTACCATTCCCTTAATCATATTTTTTACTGCGCCTACCAGAGATGTTGCTCCTACTACAAATAATGAATATGCAGTAGCCAGTACTGGGTTAAGTGTCAAGGCATACACTAAGATAGGTACGGTGAGTATAGAACCACCGCCACCAATAAGACCCAAAACAAGTCCAATTAAAAGTGCCCCTGCATACCCTAAAATTTCAATAATTTCCATAGACTTTCTTATTACTACTTTTGAAGGTGAGCGCTCCTAAACTTATTTTAATATTCACTTATCTTACTTCAATAAAACTGCGATGCAGTTTTACTTTACCATCAATCTCCATTTTCTTTAAAAGTCGAGAGATAACCACGCGGCTGGTATGCAGATCGCTTGCTATCTCCTTGTGTGTACTATAGATATGCTTGCTTTTTAAAATATGTACCTTATCATCAAGGTATTTTTCTAACCGCTCATCCATCTTATTAAAAGCAATATTGTCTATGCTTTCGAGCAGTTCCATCATACGTGTATGGTAACTTGCAAATACAAAGTTGCGCCAAGTTTTAAACTGACTGGACCAGACTTCCATTTTCCCAACGGGAATCATCAATAACCTCGAAGGAGTTTCTGTAACGGCGCGTATTTCACTTTTGGCATTACCTATACAACACGTCATCGTCATAGCACACGTATCACCTCTCTCAAGGTGATAAAGCAAAAGCTCATCCCCAACAGTGTCTGGACGCATAATCTTGATACTTCCAGTTAATAATAAGGGTATGGATTTTATGTATTGCCCAGGTTTAATTAATTCTTCGCCTTCTGGAACGTCTACAAACGTTGCCACTTGATTAATTTCTTCTATTAGGGCTGGTTCAAATTGAGAACCGTAGTATTTTTTTAACTCTTGGATCATAACATCCTATTTTTATACGCTTTAAAGATCAAATGGGTATAAATGGGCATCTAAGTACCATTTCAAATTACTACCTATTTTAAACGATGATGGAGTTTAAGATACGAAAGTCATTCCTTCGCCATCAAGGTACACACTAGTTTAAAACAAAAGTAGTTGTTCACTAAGCCAAAGTGCGTAACATTTGTTACAATGACTTAAGCATACGACCATTAAAAGGATTATTACAAACTACTTCTAAAATCTCCTACGTAAGGCTGCTATAATTGTAATATATTAATCAAGACATTTGATGACTAATATCATTAAAGGAGTAAAGCAAACATTTTATCTTAGCACCTTTTAAAAAAACTATGCGTTTAGGATTAACTTTATCTGGAGGTGGTATCAAAGGTGTGGCTCACATTGGGGTTTTAAAAGCCCTTTCTGAGTACAATATTCAACCCACTCACATAAGTGCAACCAGCGCTGGTGCGCTCGTTGGAGCTCTTTATGCTGCTGGGCATTCTTGGGAGGTTATTTTAGACTTTTTTAGACATACGCAAGTATTTCACCCCAAGCGTTATGCTCTCAAAAAGCCTGGATTTATTGATAGCTTGAAATTTCAAGAAGATCTTTCCAGATTTTTTACATCAGATAGTTTTGAATCGCTAGAGCTACCACTCTCTATTACAGCCACTTCAGTAATTGAAGGGAAACAACACATATTTAACACAGGGGAACTTATACGCCCGCTTATAGCCTCTGCATCTTTTCCAGGTGTTTTTACACCTCTTGAAATTGCTGGTATTCACTATTTTGACGGAGGAGTCATTGATGATTTTCCGGTAGAATTGCTAGTAGAAAGTAGCGATCTCATAATAGGAAGTTATGTAAATCCCTTACGAGAGATTAAAATATCAGATTTAAAACACTCTTATCAGGTACTTAATCGCGCTTATGAGATTAATCTCCATAGTAAATCGGTAACAAAGTTCAAGTCGTGTGATCTTCTCTTTTGTCCAAAAGATCTGGCCCACTATGGTACTTTTAGTATGCGCAGTATAGAAACTATATTTAATCTAGGTTATGAGGAGGCCTGTAGGCAGCTTTCTACGTTTGAGTTTAAGAAGATTACGAGCGCTTTCGCGAAAGCAAAACTTAAAGTGTAAAAGAGAGTTGAGAAAAGTAATATGAAATATAACGAAGAATTAGAACTTTAGTAAACCGCCTTTTTTAACTATCAAATACTTATAAATTGCGTAAAAATGCTCACGATACCAATAAGTAAAATTAATACAAGAACAAAAATTCTAAATTGCTCCTGACTAAAATGATGTAAAATTTTCTTTCCGATCCAAGTACCTACAATAGCTACTACGAGCAGTAGAGGAGCGAGGTAAAGATCGTGTCTATGTATATATCCGTTGAAAAAATAAACTACCGTCCGGCTTAGGTCTACCCCAAAATCTATAATTGCAGAGGTAGCTATAAATGTAGCTTTATCCATCTTAAACGCTGCCATAGTAATACCTCTTATGGCACCACCCGTCCCTAAAAGACCTGCGCTCAATCCTGATAAAATGCCTCCTGTGATTGCATTTTGTTTAGAATCTTTCACTTTCAATTTTTTAAACAAGAGAAAGGTTACACTTAACACCACGAGAAAAACACCTAAAATCCCTCCAAGAAGCGTGGGATTTACATATTTACTTGCAAGTGCTCCTACAGAAACAAAAATCACTGCTGGAATGCCTAGATATATTATGAGCTTCTTATTGATCCCTTTTCTAAAGAAGGCAATCTTTGTCAAATTGCTTGAAAGGTGAAAGACGGCTGTGATACCTAATACCGACTGAAAGTCAAAAAAGAAATTTGCAATAGGGACAAAATACACGGATGAGCCAAAACCGCCTACTGTTCCTAATATCTCGGCTAGAAGGGCTAGGATAAGAAATACAGGAAGGTATCGTGATAGCATACCCCTATTTAAGAATTACAATCTCTAAGAATAAGCAGTGGCATCTTTGCCATATTTACAATGGTAGAGACGTGAGACTTAGAAAAAATACGTTCTAAAAATGTCTCTCTTTTACCAGAAAGTACTTTTAACTGTCCTGGATATTGTAGCCGTATGTAGTTTAAGGTTTCGATGATATCGCTATCAGAAATTGTGTGATAAGTGAGACCATTACTAGGGAAGAACTTGCTTATTTCAACTTTCTCTTGAATAAAACTATTTCTTTCTACTTCCTGGATTGTTGTAATTCTAAACACCGCTATTTGTGACTTAAATGTTCTAACGATTTCTAACATTAATTTTTTACCACACATTTCAAAAATATCCTCTGTATCAAGCAGGTATTGAACTTGCCTAGGCTTTTGAAATTGATATCCTTTAGGTACGATTAATACTGGACAGTCTACTTTGCGTATAATGCGCAATGTATGTGAACTAAAGAGACGTTCCACAATATCTGACGCACCATCTGTACCGCAAACGATGCAATCTATCCCATAGCCTCTTACTGCTTTATTAATGGCAACGGTAAAGACATCATAATCAATGTGAGCCTGGAAACTAAATTTGGTATTATTAAAACGTATCCTATATAATGAAACGAGCTTTGTAACTTCTAAACGCTCATCACCTAAAATTGCTGTATCCAGATCACTTTTTGCACCCGCGGCCATAAGATCATCCATAGTAAATTGCCATATCTTCTGGATACTCAAAAGATGAAAGGTACATTCTTGATCTTCAAATAATGAAAAGGCATATGCGTGCGCATTTTGTGATTTTGTAGTTTGATCTGTAAGAAGAAGGATATTTTTCATAACAAATTTAATTTCTCTTTCAAAATTAAACCTGAGATCAAGCGCTATCTATGATAAATATCAGTATCCCTTAAGATTATCTAGATGGAGAAATAGCAACGTTTCTAAGACTCAACTATTAGAAATATTCGTGTTTACAAGAGGTTAGTAAAAACATAGATTACCATTATTTTACCTGTAAGTCACTTAGTATCACAAAAGATGCATATTGATAAGTACGCTTTCGCGAAAGCGTAATTAAAACAGTCTATATAATTAAATAGGAATCTCTGTAAGAATTACTCTAGTAGACTATACGCATTAACTGCCTGCGCCACCTCATACCCTAATCGCAATCCTTCTGTACAATCCATCTCGATATGTACCCCGAGCGGGATACGAGAGTAGCCATTCTCTTCTGCCATTTCTGTAAAGGATGTGTAATTTCTTGGAAGGCCTCGAAACTCTGTCCTTCCCTCGTGAGAGCGATCTGTAAAATTAATCGTGTTGCCAAACTGTTGTACAAAAATCCCAGCAGCAGCCGATGAAAAGGCAGAATGCCCAGATGGATATCCAGGAAAGGATGGATTTGGCCAGAAGATAAAGCGATAAAGATTGGTTTGAAAATCTGGATCTATGTGCTCTTGAATATAGACACTAGGGCGCATTACCATATATTCATACTTATCTGCCCACGTTGATACTGCCGCATCATTCAAAGAAAAGCCCAATTTTAGTAAAAACTCGAGTGATTGCTCAAAATTTAAATCATACTGACCAATAAGCTGATTTGCGATGGAATACTGACGCCCTGGAGGGCTCATCATCATTCCCTCTACATCGTCAGACCAAAACTCTGCAATCCATAAGTCATCATTACCCTCTAGTGCTGCAGTTGTACTCGATGTATACACATCCATCATTTCTTGATAAAATGCACTCTCTGGGGCTGTGCTGTATGCTATTGTAGGAGGTACAGTTGTTGTTTCTTCTGGAGCTATTATAAATGTTCTTACACTTTCCCAAAAAGGGAACCAGGCACGCTCGGGATCTGCACTATAGGTCCAGTACCCTTCCCCTACTGGAGGTTCATATTCATAAGGCTGAGGATTTAATATTTGATTTTCGGCCTCTATATCTGTCTGGCTATATGCTATGACCTGCTGTGCTACATAAGTACCCCAATCAGCAGAGTTATTAATTATCTCAGACGAGAGGTTGGCTGATAGTTCTGCCTGCTTTGCTTCTAGAAGCTGTTCAATTTTTATAAACGTACTGGTTTCTGTACCGTACATAAAATGAGTCATTACCGTTGCATAGCAGCTATTTAAAGCAATTTCTAAATTTAAATTAGCGGGCTTGTTACTGTTATCAATCTCTAACTCGTCAAGGCTCTCCACATTAGATCGATACCCTGTTAAATCATTTACGGCTGTTTCATAACCTGCTAGATGAATATAGGCAAGTGCTCTTGCTGTAGAGGTGGGCCTCATACCATAGGCGTGTCTATCAAGCTCTAACCATAAAGCTGTCCAGTCTGATAATACTTGTACTCTTGAATCTGAGACCACTATAGGATTATCGATGATGTCTGATGTGCTATTTTGTGGTAACGCTATGGGTTCATCATTTGTACAAGAATGAATAATCAAGGTCGTAATGATAATTACTAATAATCTATATATTACGTGTCTTCTCATCTTAGAGCTAGTCTTGCGATAAATATAATACAATTAAAGAAACCTTGTCTCATTACATTAAGCATACAGATTTGTCAAAGAACTAAGACAAAAAGCATTTCAAACAAAGTTCTAGATACTACTTACGAGCATTAACAAATTTAAATTTGTTTTAAACCATTGATATTTAAATGAATGCATATACAAAGCGTAGTTTCAGGGTTAAAATCACCTTACATAACATATCTACTATAATCGATAAAATGCTTGTTTTATCTATGAAATACACAATTTTAACATTTGAAATAGTGGGTCATTAAGATTTTTTTTTAGTTTTACGCAAAATTTTAACCCAAATCTTAACTTATAGGAAATCCCTACTTCTATTCTTTCAACCGCTCAACTTATGAGAAATACCTACTTAAAGGTGCTCTTGATTATTGCTCTACTCGTATTTGGTACCATAGCAAC
>CAWUIT010000003.1:0-28632 GCA_963922345.1 uncultured Dokdonia sp.
CGGAATGTCAAATTTTGAAGGGAGCCATATTTTAAGAGGCATCGCTTTAAGTAACCAATCACTATTGAGCTTTGCCAGCCCAGCATATACATAGACTATACTCAGTAAAAGCTTAATACTATCTATTGTCCACGCTGGGACGTACTGAAGAGAATTACTGTTATGCTTTCGCGAAAGCGTGATCGCATCCATCGAAAAATACTTCCCCGCCGGCAGAAAGATCATGAGAAAACTAAGTACACTAATAAAGTAGTAATGATTAAGATACATAGTCTTATCCATGAGCTCTATGTACGTAAAGCTCAAAAAGAAGGTAATAATTGCCCATCTATATTTGAAGCCCACCATTACCGCAAGGCTACTCAAAGCGCAAATGGCAAAAATAGCATAGGTATAATCGCCCACTGGTTTTACCCACTCAAAGCCATAAAATGAAAAATGAAAATTTGGTGCTATGTAGAATTTTTCGATCCAGCCATAACTCCAGAAACGCACAATACTCACAAACATAAGTACACCAAAAAACACACGAAAGACCGCTAGTGGTGCGGCCTCTCTTTGGATATTAAAATATGTTGTGATACGTCCTTTCATGTGCTACCTAATCTCCATCTGCATCTGCAAAGTCAATGCTTATGCTCATGGCACTCACCATATCCACTTTAAGTAATGGAACAATAGTCTGCACTTCATCATACGCATTTAAAAAACTTGTGGGAGGACTCACGGCTAGTTCATTTTCAAAACTTGATAATCCCATCACAGCAGACCTTGAGATGTCAAACTGTGTATTAATTATTTCGCTTAGATCTGCTCCGTTTTTATTAGCGTTAAGTTCATCCAAGTATGTAGCGAGACTTTCTCCTTGCGCGTTGCTATTATAAGACTTACCATTAAAGAAATCCTGAACTGCATTTAAACCTACAATAAATAAGTCTTTAGAAATTCCTCCTGCATATAACGCCTCAATCGTAGTAGGTTCTACAGTTCCAGAAAAAACTCCTCCAGGGATACCCATTTTACCAGCTCTTAAATGCTTTTCAAAATAGAAAATGTAATCGTTTACAAAACGGTCTGTAGAAGCTGTTGCAGAGGCGCCATCGTTATTAACGAAAGTATCTCTGTAATCTCCCTCCCACTCATTAAGTACAGTATTTGATCGACTGCTCATATCTGATACAATATCAGTAAGATATTGTTTATAAGCATCTCCGTCTGCACCATTGTAATAAGACAGGATTTCTGCATCTGTATTTCCTATCCCGTATAATAAGTAATCTAATGCCGGGAAGCCTTTAGCGGCTCTATTAGAAGACAAATCAAGATTGTAGTTTCCTGCACTTATATTGTCTTGGATAGTTGCGACATTTGCTGGATATATATTTACATTAAGACGTAAGTTCACATTTTCTGCGGGTCCAATCTCAAACATAGAAACACGTTGCCACGTGGTGTATGCATCCAACCAAGCTGCTCTTAAAGCTGTAAGGTCGGTTGAATTATCTGTAAATGCTGTGGTAGCTGTCTCTAGCGCGCTTAACTTAGATACCAAATCTTGATATCCTGGAATAATAATATTATCTGCCCAGTTTGTGAGCATAGCACTGCGATCAAAGTTTACAGTGTTCACAGTATCTGTAGTGTCTGTACTCACTGGGCTATCATCACCACCGCAAGCGTAAATCACTAAAGAAATAGCTAAAAGTCCAAATATTTTTTTCATAAGTAAATCTTCTTTTTACCACCAAAAGGGAGCCAATGGGCTCCCTTGATGATTGATAATAAAACACTAGCTTCCTGCTTGTGCTACGGTAAAGTCAAATCGCGCAGCGATTGTCTCAGATATTGTATCTAAAGTCTCTGGAGTAACTTCCCAAAGACCATTCCCGACAGTAAGTGTATTGATTATTTCCGCTACTTCTTCTGCTGAGAGATAAGGCGCATCTGTATCTGGGTTACGTGTAAATTGTAAGCTATAGATAAACCCAAAACCTTCTGATAGGTCGTGAAATGCAGTTCCATAGTTATTTGCTTCTATAGCATTTTTACCTTGCTGTAAATAGTAAACTGCTCGGATACCTACTACTTCAGATAGTTTTATTCTTAAAATTTCTGCTTGCTCATCTCTTAATTCGTAATCTCCAGCAACTATTGCTGCTCTTCCTAACTTAAATGCATCAAAAATATCTTGAGCAATTCCAGTAAAATCACTATCACCATCAACGCGGCCTAGGTATTTATTAAGGAAATTATCATCAGTTCCTACAGTTGCATTTGCATTTGCAGCATCTACAGCATTACCATATACATAGCC
Organism: uncultured Dokdonia sp.; assembly: GCA_963922345.1. Lineage (GTDB taxonomy): Bacteria > Bacteroidota > Bacteroidia > Flavobacteriales > Flavobacteriaceae > Dokdonia. Next base: position 2,315 of record CAWUIT010000003.1, read on the forward strand.
AAAAGCTTCATCCCACTTATGCTCCATATTTGTATAAGTGGTTCCTTCTACTAGAACACTAGTATCATTATCTTCAATATTGGTCGTGGCATCAAGAACAGAAGTACTTAGATAGTTATTAAGTGCTTGATCAACCATAAGTGCACCAATAAGACTTTTTGCAACAATTTGATTGTATTCAAAACCTTGAGCATTTACATATCGTGTGCTCTCTCCATCTGCTATCTGTCCCGCAACACCTACTGAGGCTGCAGTCATTTGTGCAGGAAATACTTCATTAATCTGATCTGATAATCTTGCTTCAAAAAATGCTTTTATTGTGGCAGAAGCAGCAGCATTATTTCCAAAATAATCTGTAGACGCGGCAACTTTACTTTTTACACTCTTATCAGAAGCGTTCAATTCTTCATTCGGAAAAGGATTGTTTTCATTTGAAAACATATTTGATAATGACGTTTCTGTTGCATTATCAAAATCATTCATTGCGCTCACAAGTTCTTGAGACATTTGTATTCTAGTCGTTTGACCTGAGAAGCTTACGGTGCTTTCTCCATTTCTCTCAAATGAATATGTTGCGGGAGCTACAACTTCTGTGCTTTGACTTCCATTAACTGATGAATTTGAGTCATCATCTTCACAAGATGCGAATGCCAGTGTCGTAACTGCTAAGGCTATTGTATAGTAATTTTTCATTTTTATTTAGACTTATTATAAATAGTAATATTGTTTACGACGGCAAAAATAATGTCGAGAAATCTTTTACACAACTTTATTTAGAATAAATAAGAATAAGGATTTTCAGAATATCATCATCTGACTATAACACACTATTGTAGAGATCATTATATCAGATTAATTTTTTTCAAAAAAAATGAAAATAATACAAAATGCGACCCCTTATATCTTTATAAAAGGTCGCATTTGCACTTATTGAAATGTATTTTATCGTCTCCTGCGAGAAGTATTTCCTCTTGAAGTTTTGGAATCTTCTCTCTTTGGACCTCTTGAATTCTGATTGCGACCATTACGGCGACCTTGCTGATGCCTTGCTTTATTTTCGGCAGCTTGTGCTTTAAGCTCGGCTATGGTGTCTGTAGGTTGAAAGCCTTCTAGTACTTCACTATGCAGCTTCTCTCCTAAAAGTTTCTCGATACCACGCACATACTCAACCTCATCTACCCCTACTAATGAGATAGCTTGACCACTTGCTCCTGCTCGACCTGTACGCCCTATTCTATGGACATAATCTTCCGGAACATTAGGTAATTCATAATTAATCACGTGAGGTAAGAGCGGGATGTCAAGACCTCTTGCTGCAATATCTGTTGCAACAAGCACTCTTACTTTACCACTCTTGAAGCCAGCTAATGCTTTGACACGAGCGTTTTGAGTTTTATTACCATGAATAGCCGCAGATGATATCCCAGCTTTATCCAGTTTTTGACTAAGTCGGTTTGCTCCGTGCTTCGTACGTGTAAAAACAAGTACTTGATCCCAATTACCTTCTTTAATAAACTTTGTAAGCATCTCGGTTTTTCGAGATTTATCTACGCGATAGGTTTTCTGGTCTACTTTCTCTGCAGTCGTATTTTCTGGTGTTGCTTCTACTAAAACTGGATTTGTTAGAATACTGCTAGCTAATTTTTTAATGTCCTTATTAAAAGTGGCACTAAAAAGTAGATTTTGACGCTTCTCAGGGATAAGCTTTAGCACTTTTTTGATATCGTGTATAAAACCCATATCAAGCATTCTATCTGCCTCGTCGAGTACTAAGAACTCGATATCAGACAGACTTAAGAGTCTTTGATTTTCTAGGTCTAATAATCTCCCAGGAGTCGCAACTAGTATATCTACTCCCTGACGCAACGTTCGTACCTGTGGGTTTTGATTTACACCGCCAAATATGACTGTAGATTTTACGTCTGTATATTTACTATACTCGACTACATTATCATATATCTGAGCCGCAAGTTCTCTTGTAGGTGTGAGCACGAGTGCTCTCACTTTCTTTCTACCCTGCTTTGGGTTATTAATAATTCTATGGAGCATTGGAAGTGTGAATCCTGCTGTTTTTCCAGTACCCGTTTGAGCACTGGCGAGAACATCTCTACCTTCTAATACTTTTGGAATTGCTTTTTGTTGAATAGGTGACGGCGTTGTATAGCCTTTTTCGCTCACAGCTTTGAGCAGGACTTCAGAAAGCCCTAAAGATTTAAATGACATAAATAGGTTTTGTGAAATGACCTACATGTAGTCACTCCTTATAAGTGGCGAAGGTAGTTTTAATAAATGACTTCCCGGCCTAAAGGAAACAATCGTTACGATTATACATCGATTGTCGCTATATAAAGACTAATATACTTTGATCAGTATTTAACATTTTCGCTTTAAGCTATAGAAGTAATAATCATCAAGATCACTTCCAAAATTTTAAACTTTTCTTTAGCTTTTTCTTTTTGTAAAAGGATTCTTGATAGGATTTTGTTGCCTTCGATATTTCTCTAAAAATAAACTCCGGATCTTCACCACTTTCCTCGGCATAGGCATTTGCCATTACCCTAATATCTTTGGTTCTAGATGATAGCCGCTCAAAATTTTTCATTCGTGTTTTAAAATTCATCGGACCAAATTCCATTCTATTTAAATCTACTAGGTAAAATGAAATGGTATCATCATCTATCTTGATTAGTGTGTTACCAAGAGAATGGTCTAGAAAGTGAATTTCTTTTTTATGCAGATCATACGTAAATCGAGCAAAAGCAGCTAGAATATCCGTGTTTCCCTCGTAAGGAGATTTTGTACATAGCTCACGATAAGTCAAATCATATTCTAAATGCTCACTTACATAAAAACTTCTACCAAACAGGAAACCATCTTGTTCAAAATAAGCTATGGGTTGGGGTGTATTTATATTTTTTTCAAGTAAGATATGTGCATATCTAAAAGATCGCTCTGCTTTTGAACTACGTAATATTTTATATGCTACTCTGTTTACTAAATTGGGCACCTTGAATGACTTGACATTAACCACAATCCCCTCTAGGTCAAAAAGTTTGATTGAGTTACGATTGCGATCATCAAACTTTTTACCAGTACTATCAAAGTCTGTAATGATCTTTATAATAGATCTTTCTAATGGCTTGTAAACGTCAGAAAAAGTATATTTCACGAGACAAAACTAAAGTATAATCTAGTATTAAGACTCATAAGCGGTAAAAATATCGACGTCATAAGGTGCTTAGTATGGTTTTAAAGTAATACGCTTCTACAATTTATGAGTATTCTAATCGCACCATATAAACCTTTACCTCTAGTACTATTTTTTATGGCCTCCTAGAAGAATGTTGCAAGATCAATCGTAACTTTGCCAGCACAGCATTTGATTAATTAAATAGTTACTATGAAACAAGAACACGATGCGGCGCTAGCAGTTTTAAAAAGAGGTGGTCTCATTTTATATCCTACAGATACTGTATGGGGTATAGGTTGTGATGCCACAAATCCAGAGGCGGTAGATCGTGTATATGCGTTAAAAAAGAGAGCCGAAAGTAAATCTCTCATTTGCTTAGTAAGCGACTTTAAAATGCTTAACCAATATGTAGAAAACATACCAGAAGTAGCGTATGACATTTTAAAATATGCAGCAAAACCTACCACAATCATCTACGATGATCCCATTCGCATAGCGACTAATCTAATTGCTCCAGATAACAGTACTGCTTTTAGAGTGTGCCGTAATAAGTTTTGTAATTTTTTACTTAAAAAGTTTAGAAAACCAATCGTTTCTACAAGTGCAAACATTTCAGGTAAGCCTACTCCTCAAAGTTTTAGCGAAATTTCGCAAGAGATTATTAATGGTGTAGACTATGTGGTAAACTTAGATCGAGATCGTAAGTCTAGCAAACCAAGCGCCATCATAAAACTTACAGAAGATGGTAAAGTGACAATCATAAGAGAATAAAAGCAAGTATACTTACGCTTTCGCGAAAGCGTACTCACAATAATTAGTACCACAACAAACCTAAACTAGTAGGAAATCTTACCTTTGCGCCGTATTTGAATAACTTTATGAACGCTAAGAAAGCCCTCAACTTATCAATATTTACTACGATATCTCAAGCAGCAGATAATCTGAATCTCGAAACCTACGTTATAGGCGGTTTTGTGCGAGATTATCTCTTGAAACGTCATAAAGATGAAATGGACATTGACATCGTAACTGTGGGTAGTGGTATTGAACTCGCCAGAGAAGTGTCTAAGCTACTGCCTAATAATCCAAAAGTACAAGTTTTTAAAACGTATGGAACGGCTATGTTACGTTCTGAAAATATGGATATAGAGTTTGTGGGCGCACGCAAAGAATCATATGCAGAAGATAGTAGAAATCCTACAGTAGAAAACGGAACTCTAGAAGATGATCAAAACCGCAGAGATTTTACTATAAACGCACTAGCGATAAAGCTCAACAAAGATGGTTACGGGGAGCTTATAGATCCATTTAACGGTGCTAGCGATCTGGAAAGAGGCATAATTAGAACGCCGCTCAATCCTGACATCACCTATAGTGACGATCCCTTACGTATGTTACGTGCAATACGCTTTGCGACCCAGCTTGATTTTATGATTGAGCGATCATCACTAGCAGCAATAAAGAGCAATGCGCATCGCTTATCTATTATTACAAACGAGCGTATTGTAGATGAGCTGCATAAAATTTTACTAAGCACTCAACCTTCTAAGGGCTTTTTACTTCTTGAACAAACAGGTCTCTTATCTCAAATATTACCAGAACTAGTAGCCTTGAAAGGAATAGATGAAAAGGAAGGTCAAAAGCATAAGGACAACTTTTACCATACACTTGAAGTTGTTGATAATATTGCTAAAAATACTTCTAATTTATGGCTGCGCTGGGCGGCATTGCTACATGATATTGGAAAAGCACCTACAAAACGTTTCTCAAAAAAAGTGGGCTGGACATTTCACGGTCACGAGTTTGTGGGGTCTAAGATGGTTTATACCTTATTTAAACGTCTTAAAATGCCCCTTAATGATAAGATGAAATATGTTCAAAAGCTTGTCTTAATGAGTTCAAGGCCCATTGTAATATCTGAAGAACACGTGACAGATAGTGCTGTGCGCAGACTGATATTTGATGCGGGTGATTACATTGAAGACCTTATGATTTTATGCGAGGCAGATATTACGACTAAAAATCCACGTAAATTCAAAAAATACCATAATAACTTTCAAGTTGTAAGAAACAAAATGAAAGAGGTGGAGGCGCGAGATCACGTGCGTAATTTCCAGCCTCCAGTTACTGGGGAAGAAATTATGGAAACTTTTAACCTCAAGCCTTGCAGAGAGATTGGCACACTCAAAGATGCTATTAAAGAAGCTATATTAGACGGAGAGATCCCTAATGAAAAGGAAGCGGCACTTGCATTTATGATGGACAAAGCAAACGCGATGGGATTACGAAAGGATAAATCATCTGCTGATTAAACACCTCTTTTCTATAGTGACTGATCCTTTGCGTCAACCTTATTTGATTATGTTGTACACGTTTTATGTGAACCATCACAATACGGTGGATTCTTAGTCAATTTACAATTACATAAATAAGCTGTACCGGTTTTTTCTGCTTCAAATCGTAGACTTGGAGTACTATTAGCTGCTTTATGCCCACCGTCACAAAATGGTTGCTTTTCTGAATGACCACAAGTACACCAAGAATATTTTTTACCAGCCTCGAGCTCACAAGCTATTGGCGCGTTTCCAGCCATTTTTTTATTATCTTCCATACTGTAACTTTTTATATTATAGCTATAATTAATAGCTACTATTTGCGCTTAAAAGTAAATATACTATCGTGCAAAATATATATTAATTGATAATTTTTGTGGTTATTGAGTCATTAACCACACTCGTGATAGCTTCTGTTTTAAATAAGTCTATCGTGTAATCTAGCAAAGCGCCAGATCCCCTCCTACCGTGTCCAGGAATCACAAGCTGTACTTCTGGGTACGCTTGTTTGACGTTAGAAACTGTGCTAGACCACTGCTCTAGGTTTGCATCTGAAAGATTACCCTTGGTACCATTTTCTGGTTTAATCATACATCCTCCAAATAATATCTTGGAGTACGGGATATAACCTACACTATTACCTGTAGTATGAGCTGCTCCAAAATATCCCATATAGATAGGTTTTTTTCCTAACAAGATAGTATCCGTTCTAGAAAATGAATTACTAAGATATATAGAATCTTTAGCTAAAATAGAGGCCGTTTTGTCTGAGCCATAACTAGGTATATCTTTATTAATAAAGGCCTGTACACCTCCAGCTGCATCCTTGTGAAAGTGACTTACCATCACTCCTTTTATAGTGGCTTGTAACTGCTTTTGGATATAGGTAATAAGCTGTTCTGAAATAGAATCATTAAGTGGTGTGTCAAAGACAAATGCCTCATCCCCCTCTAGGCGTATAAAGCCATTACAGGATATATATCCTCCTTTACCATCCTTGAGATAGGATTTATGTAAGAAATCTTGATCAGAAAGTTTTACAATTTCTAAAGGTCTTAAATAGGGTTTGGGATCATACTGGCTGTTATCCCAACAAGAATGTAATAATAGAGCGGCTAGACAGATTCCAAATACCTGTGACAGTCGGTAAAATTTCATTTTCTTTTTTTATTACGTTTATTGTAATTTTTATCACCTTTGGTTTTAGGTTTTTTATATTTTTTTGCCATCTCACGTCTATAAGAGCCACCTAGATTGACTTTAGAGTTTTTTTCACTCTTCTCGTGAAAGGCCGGTCCTGGAGCATCCTCATCATTTTTATTCCATTTATGAGGATTGAAAATCTCCTTAGCTTCTGGGCGTTCTTCTGGTGTAAGCTCTTTTGAGATAGCAACATTTTGAGGGAGCTCTTCTATGGGAACTTTGACTCCCATAAGTGTCTCAATTTCTTCTAGAAAGTCCTCTTCATCTGGAGTAGTTAGAACAATAGATACTCCTTCCTTCTGGGCACGACCTGTCCTCCCTATTCTATGTAAGTAATTTTCTGGATAACGTGGTGTATTCACATTAATTACATGCGTGATATCATCTATATCTAGACCTCGAGCCATTACATCTGTAGCCACCATAATACGCACATCTCCTTCAGCAAAAGATTTTATACTATTAAGTCTATAATTTTGAGTTTTATTAGAATGTATGAGGTCTACTTGCCCAGGAAAAGCCTCTTCTAACTGCTTATAAAGCCTATCTGCCATACGTTTATCACGTACAAACAGGAGTGTTTTAGGATACGCTTTCGCGAAAGCGAGCTCCTCCAATAAAAAATTAACTTTTGTATAGAAATTGGGGATTTTATATCCCACTTGCTTGATATTTTTAAGTGGAGTGCCACTATTTGCAACTTTTATAAATTGCGGTTTATTGAAATAGTCTTGAATTAAAGCATCAACATCTTCTGTCATAGTAGCACTGAACATGATGTGCTGCCTACGTTTTGGTAAAATGTCAAATATATTCATAAGTTGTGGACGGAAACCTAGGTCTAGCATCACATCAACTTCGTCTATCACAACTTTTTGAATAGATTTAAGTTGTAAAACACGGCTCACGGCCAGATCGTACAATCTTCCAGGGGTAGCGACTACAATATCTTGACCTTCGGCGATGAGCTGCTTTTGAGTATTTATATTGGCACCTCCATAGACCCCTGCTATTCTTACATCTATATATTTAGAAAGTTTTTCAAGCTCACTCACGACTTGTAAAACAAGCTCACGAGTAGGAACTAAGATAAGTACACGAGGGTTCTCTTGCCGAGAATATGGGAGTGTTCTGAGAATAGGGAGTAAATACGCAAACGTTTTACCAGTTCCCGTTTGTGCAATGCCTACTACATCACCTCCAGACATAACTGGGGCAAGTGCATCTATTTGGATAGGCGTAGGCTCTGAGAAGCCTAAATCATCCAGAGCATTCCACAAAAATTTATTTAAGTTTAGATCTTTAAATGTCATAGCAATTCCGGCGAAAATAGGTCTTTTTTAGGAGATTAACGATACTTAAAATCCTATTAACGATTTAAATACACCCAACCCGTCATATCCTTTACCTTTGGATCATTAAGGTATAGAACCCAATAATAAACCCCTGTTGGATTTTCTATTCCTGCAATCCCTCTATTAGGAACGCCATTCCAAAAAGGGGTGTCATTATCTCCTTGGTAAACTAGATTGCCTAGTCGCGTGTAAATAAGCAGTTGATAGTTGATATAAATATCTTTTAAACCACTAATCTCAAAGGTATTATTAAACGCATCACCATTAGGCGAAAACCCTTCAGGAACGTACGGTGGACAATTTTCTGTAGAAAGATTAAACTGAGAAAGCTGATAGCAATTATTTATAAGCGAGCTTTCTGTCCTAACAAATACCGTCTGTTGAGGACTAGTGCTTGCGAAGTTAAAAGGATCACTTATTTGATTTTGTAGGGTTGACGCATCACTTTCACTTAGAAAATAACCTGTAATAGTAGCTGCCTCTTCGAGCGTGAGATCTGACTCAATCTGTGTTAAATCATATGTCCCCAATTCAAACCCCTCGTTACATACTGTTAATCCAGGTAATTCCAAAGTGTCATTTATGGGAGTTACTGTTATAATAAAGGATGCTATTGTATTACATTGAGGAGAATCATCATTAGTAACTCTAATAAATATCTCCTGAGGATTCTGTGTATTTGTAAAACTACCTGGACTGGCTATTTGATTGATAGCACTTTCTGCGTCTTGATTAGATAGGTAGTAATCGATCGTTACACTCATAGGATCATCAATGATATTCTCATTTTGAATTGTGAGGTCAAAAGTCGCTATACCATCATTAGAGGTATCATCACAAATTTCAATATCACTGAGCTCTTCAATCTCTGGAGGGCTAATTAAAAAGAGAGTAACTGTTTCAATAGCAAAACAGGAACTTATTTCTTCATCAAAGCGAAAAAAAAGTTGCTGCTGTGCTTGATCTAATGTGTATACATTACCATTGATAGCATTTTGTTGATTTATGGCATCTACCTCCGATATATAAATAGTTACATTGATTTGATCTTGATCGCTTAAAAGGGCAGATGCTATAGGCTCTAGATTAACAAGCTCTATTCCATCAGTATCTGAGTCACAGATGGTAATATCATCAAGAGTGTTTAAATTGAGATTATTTAATGAGACAACAACAAGGTCTATATTATTATTTTCATTAGACTCTATTACAGTACTTTGGCCTGTTCCATCATCATCTACTATTATGGCAAGATTAAACATCTCATCAAGTCCATCGGGAATGGTAATCGTTGTGGTCTGTAGCGTACCTATTTCAGGTGGTAACTCAACTTCTAGGGAAGCACTAGCTATAAATTGATCATTTGCATAAAAGGAAATGGGTGTGGCTAATGGCAAAATATCTGTACCTTGATTTGTAATGGTGTAGGTTACTTCTATACTCTGGCTATTACAATTGGTAACGACATCGTCAATCTCACAAATCGCATCTGGAAGCTGACTATTAAGTACGGTAACAACAGCGTTTATCATAACAAAATCTTGTCCTGAGGTAAGCTGTATAACCGCTTCTGTATCACCTACCTCAATATTGTTTTCAATACCATAAACGTCTATATCCATATTATAAAGGTCTGATTGCTCCGTAAAGCTATTCGTCCCGTTAAACTGATTATTCGCTGGATTTAATGGAGGATTGCTTAACACTGTCCCATTGATAGAGAGCGTCTCATCAACTGCTAAGCCTGCGTCGCCCTCCCACGCAATGAAACCAATCTTAGCGTTGTTATTATCGAGTACGTTCAGGTTTTCTAAGGTAATATTAAGCTCATTTTGCGTAGAAGAAACACTTTCTAAACCATCAAATACGTTCACTTGGTTAAGAGGGAGGTCGTTATCTTCATATACCACTATAATTGACCATCCTGCAAAATTTGTTCCTGTAGCGCAGTACTGGGGTATAACATTAGTAAGATCAAGATTGCTTAGTGTATACTCTCCTGGACCTTCACCACTTACAACATCTGTAATATTTGTAAAAGCGGCAAAAAAGGGTCTGTCTGCATCAATAGCATCTGCAAATGTGCGCTGGGCTATAATGTCAATATCATTAAGCGTCACCTCAAAATCTCCAGTTCCCGATCCAGCCCAGTATAGATAAGCAGCCTCAATAGTTTGATCTGTTTCTAGCGAGAGGGTTGCCGCGCTTGATGTTGCTATTTCGCAAGGGGCTCCATCCCCATTTTCGGCGAGATTCAAGGTGTTACCAAAGGCTACGTAGTCATAGCGCCCCGCAAATACAGTATATTGAGTGATCTCTTGTGCACCTATTTCTAAGCCGCAGAAAATTAAAAGACTTAAGAGAAAGTATCGACCTACCATAATCTCACACTAGTCTTTAAAAATAAGCTATTTTTTTTGACTCATTTAAGTGACAAGGTGAATAAAAAAACGCAACCTCATTGAGACTGCGTGTTTTATAAGTTTTAGCTTTCGCGAAAGCGTAGTACTATAAATCTCTCTTTTTAAGTAAAAGCAGACTTACATAAATAAATAAGAAAGTCCAAATTGAAACAATAGCTATCTCGTGAAAATAAACGGTATAGTCTGCAAGTACATCTGCTTGTATTTGATTTGCAGCAGACTGTACAACATTTAAACGTGTAAATGGTTGCTCTATCAGGTTACTCATAGACTCTAGAGGTAAAAACTGTGCGACACTGCTGCGTAGACCCTCCATATCATATTTTTCTTGAAAGAATAGACATATGAGTTGTACCACCCCTTCAAAAAAGTACCACATTAGTAAAAAACCTAATGCAAATGCAGAACGCTTAATTAGAATACCTAGAAACAGACAAAATGAGAAAAACGCTACTAGCTTTAAGAAAAATGCAAACAAGAATTCTAAGTCAGAAAACACGATGGACATCTCTGTAAAATCTGAAAAGGAGAATCCTAATAGGAGGCTCAACACAGCTACAAAGAGTGTTGAAATAGCAGAGAATACTACTACGGTAAGAAATTTAGATAAAATAAATTCCTTCTTGCTCAAACCATCTATAAGGTTTTGTTTAAGGGTTCTGTTGCTATATTCATTGGCCGTCATAGATACGATAACTACGGCGAGAAAAAATTTAAGAATAGCCGCTATATACGTATTAAAATGCCAGATATAAGGGAAGTTAAAAATTCCCTGGTCTGCAAGACGAAACTCTGCACCAAATAAATTAAATTTTATTGAGGCAAGAAGTGCTATTGCAGAGAGTAAAACAAAATAACCTATAATTAATACTCGAGAGGTTTTACTGTGTCTTAATTTATGGTATTCTATAGTAAGTAGTCGTAACATGGTTAGGCTTAGTTTTTAGTTAGTTCAAGGAATTGTTCTTCAAGGCTCTCCTTACGTTTTACAAGATGCGTAAGTATAATCCCTTGCTTGTGTAGTTGAGAGTTAAGGGATTGTGCATCCAGCGCATTGCTTAAAAAGCCGGTGAGTAAATCTCCTTCAATTGTTACCTCCCCAAAATCAACGTGACCATCTAAAAAGGTTTTAAGAAGATCAAGATTTTCTGATCTAAGTTCAAAAAAGCCGTGACTAGCATTCATCGCATCAACACGCCCTGAGTAAAGCTTTACACCATTGCGCAAGATCACCACGTGAGAACATACTTTTTCTACCTCATCAAGAAGATGCGATGCGAGAAGTATAGTGGTTCCTTGGGTGGCAATTTTTTTAATGATTTCTCGTATTTGATGGATACCTTGGGGATCAAGCCCATTTGTAGGCTCATCAAGTATGAGAATTTCTGGATCATTAAGGAGCGCAGATGCTATCGCTAGGCGCTGCTTCATTCCTAATGAATACGTACTAAACTTACTATGCATACGGTCTAAAAGACCTACAACTTCTAATTTTTCTTCAATTTTATTTTCAGAAACACCTTTGATCTTACACACTAATTTGAGATTTTGAGCGGCAGTCATATAGGGGTAAAAATTAGGTCGCTCTATAATGGCTCCTACCTTTTTAAGGGCGTTGTGTGTAGTATCACTACCATCAAACCAATGAAATGTACCTGAAGTAGGATTTACCACATTTAAAACCATTCCAAGCGTAGTAGATTTACCACTACCATTAGGGCCTAGTATGCCGTAGACGTTGCCTTTTTCAATAGTAAAAGACAGATCATTTACTGCTTTTACAGAGCCAAAGTGCTTTGTTAGATTATTAATAGTTAGAATTGTTTCCAAATGCTGAGTTATTTTAGGTTGCTAGTGTTTACAAGACGTCTCTGCTCTTCATTTGTTACAAGCCTTTGTATCTTTACGTAAAAACAACCCCGCATGGAAAAGAAATTAATGTCACAAAAAAAGCCGTCATTTCCAGTTAATGAAAAGCTCCTGTCTTATTGTGATAATTATGGTAGAACAACACAGGTATCTATATCCTATGATGATTTACTGCGCTTTTCTGGTGGTGTAAGTGTTTTTGATAGTCATGATAATGATACCCTATGGATACGAGTTTATTACCCAGAATTTGAGCAGAATGAGATCGAGTACAACTTAAAAAGAATATATACTCAGCTCCACTCTGATGGAAATGAGAATACATTTGACTTTTTAAAAATTGCTGGTATTGACTATTGCACTTTTGGCAATTCTAAACCCTTTAGAATTAAGGTGATGAATGTGTACAATAACAATTACGTTTACTTCTACGTTAAGCAGGCAGATGCTAGTAGAATTTATGGTTTAGAACTCGAACACATACTATCACCTAATAGAATAAACTTTCTAGTGCATCAAGATACTTTAATAGAAGAGCACATCGCAGGCATCCCTGGAGACGAATTTATAAAAGATTATCTCAAAGATTGTGATGATCTTGGTCTCGCCCAGATCGCAAAGGAGTTTGTAAAATTCAATGAGCGCTGTATGATAACCCTTCTAGGCGATATGCGCTCCTATAATTTTGTAATTATACCCACGCACGACTTTGATCTAGTCCGTTATAAGATAAGAGCTATAGATTTTGACCAGCAGTGTTATGAGGGAAATTTTAAGGTCTATCAACCTGCTATCTTTAAAGAAAATATAAAACTCGTTCAGTTAGTTGCAAAACGTTTAGGAAATCGCTCTATAGAGCAATATCGTAATGAGGAACGTGCTCTTCTTGCTAAACGTATTATAAATGGTAAAAAGAGACTCACACGATTGTTGCGTGTGATGGCAACAGATAAAATCTCACCAAGATCTCATGTCAAACAATTGAGAGCAGATATTTTTGATTTTACAAATGATATCAAATTTAGACGAGCTGCAAACATGGGTGCCGTATTAAGAGCCGCCTTAGAATTTGTAAAACGTAATTATGAAGATATAAGTCTCAAACGACTTATAAACGAAATATAAAAAAAGCCCAAGTATTACCTTGGGCTTTATAATAAAAAACGTTCTTTATTAATTTTGCTCCTTATTAAAGTAAACAAGGTAATAGTACATTTGCTTTTCCTCGTCCCATCCTTTCTCCACAAACTTTTCGGCGCTCTCGCCATTTATAAAATCCATTTTGATCTGGATATTAGTATCTAGCTGTATGATGCTCTTAATCTTCTTACGCTGTGCAGTAACGGCTTTATTACTAATTGGAAAATCTGTTAAGTCTTCTATTTTGTATTTAGGTGACTGCTCTGTTTTGTAATGACGGAATTCTGGAATAAGATCAGGATTATCGATCACCTCATTCATAAATGCAGTCTCCTCAAACGTATCATTTTTTGCAAAGTGATTTACCGCTCTATTCATAAATAGTACTTCCTCCTTTTTATCTTCGGCTGGGAGTACTACGTCTTTTGCAAAATCTTGACAAAATTTCAAATACTTCTTTGTGTAAAAATTCTCATCTTCAAAAACCTCAACACCTAGAAAATTTTCTAACCAATACTTCGTATCATATCTATTAGAATCTACAGAAAGTACCTTATACCCTTCTTCTTCTTTATGATTAAAGATAAGGCAACCTTTATCCAACTTATTTAAATTTATTCCTTGCTCAAGAATCATTTTTAAATTTGAATCGCTCTCTTGAAACTGTAAAAAATCTTGCTTTAACTCACTTTTAAATATCCCGATGGCATCTGTCTTAAGGTTATCAATCTGCACGCCTTCTATATGCGCAATATAAAGTTCACCAGCTTTTATATGTGGGTGCTCGCTTCGCGCATAAAGATGTTTTGCTATATCTTCAGAGAGCAAATGAGTACCACTAGGATTATCAAAAATTTTCTTTGCCAATCCAAAGAGCTCATTAAATTCTAGATCCTGCTCGTGAAAAAACTTATAATAATTCTCTTCCTTTTCCCGAAACGATTTAAAGAAAAATTCCTTGATCAAAGGTGTAAGCTCATCGCTTAAAGGATATGGGTCTTGTGAGACAAAAAGACCTTCGGCCTTGCCCTTATTTCCCACTCTATGTATAGACAGTGATTCAATCTGAGCACTATATAAATTTATCATTCTTAGATTTCTATATTATTGAGACGTTTTCACAGCTCTCATTCGGTTAGGTACTTTAAAATTTACAAGTTTCGCTTTCGCGAAAGCGTACTAAAACTAGTTCCAGTTCTCATCAAAATTGAGATCGTCAAAATCATCAACGTTGTAATCATCCTCAAAACCGTCATCCTCATCTTCCTCTTCTAGATCCTGGTCCTCCATTTCAAAATCTGGTGCTTGATCTGGCACTTGTCCCTGTACATACATTAAATTTGGGTATGTTTTACCATCTTCTGGTTCTGTAATTTCGGCAAGTTCTACTAGAAAACGCCACATGTTTAAAAAGTCGTAAACATAAATAAGACGCGTCTGGTGTTCTCCCAATAAGCCGTCTAAAGATGTCTCGTTCATAATGCGTAGCTGGCTTTCACCCTCACCAGTTTCAAACTGAGCAAACTCCTCTCCTTGCATCCAGGTCTCGTCACTTAGGTAAAATGCAGCAACCTCAGAACCGTCAAAACCAAAAGATTGATTTATGGCATTATGCAGGTCTTCTAGGGTATCTGTAGCTTCTATTTCAAGGTCTCTAAAAACGTCTTCCTCCGTGTCTAGAATTGCTCTAAAGCGGTATATCATGGTACTTAATTTAAGGTGGTAAATATAATTGGTTTCTCCCTAAGTGACAGAAACAGCAGGTGCCGATTTTGGGAAACTTTCTAACAAAATGTAAAACTGCACCCCAAACAATAATGAGGAAATCACAAGGTGTAAAGGTTGAGTCCCAAATGGAAAATCAACATAATACATTGCAATACCCGTAACAATCTCAATCCCAATCAATATCATAACCCACTTAAGCTGTTTAGTATGACCTAGAAGGAGATTTCTATTACGCCAGAATATGTATACATTTAATAGTGTAACTAGTATAGAAAACGATCTATGCACGTAAAACCAAATGGTAGCGGGGTCGAGCCATAAGCTCTTTGCATCATACCCCACCTCTGCTACTCGCTCATCTACATACTGTCTTACTTGGGTACCAAGAGCAATTTGTACTAGTGTTAATAGTACTGCAATAATCATTAGATTTTTAAAAGTAGGATCGTATATACGCTTTCGCGAAAGCTTATCCTCTCCTGCCTCTTTTTGTTGTGATTTAAACCATAAGAATAATAAAAGCCCTACAATGACCAGCGCTGCTATCATATGAATGGTAATCTTTACAGGTAATAAATTTGAATCTACCACTTGTTTCCCTAACCACGCCTGAAAAAGCATAAGAGGTAGCACTAAAAAACTCGCAGTAATGAGCCATTTACTATCTCTCCAATACCAGAATGCTGTTATAATCATTAATAAAATAGGGATACCAGCAAGAGCGGTCACTACTCTATTTATATATTCTATCCACGTATGCCATACATTAAATGTGGCATAGTCGTGCTTATCATATGAGTTCCAGTTAGATTCATTATAGTTACTACCTGAAGTAAAATCTGAGGGTGCAACGCGTAATGATTGATCTAAGATAATGACTTGGCCATCTTCATACGGGTGATTAGGTTTCCACCTTAGCTCACTCTCTTCTGTAGGAGGGATAATATATCCAAAACATTGTGGCCAGTCTGGACAACCCATACCACTCCCAGTCATACGAACAACAGCCCCTGCGACAATAATTAAGTAAAGAAATATGATAGAAATTTTAAGAAAACGGCGATACCACATAGTTGTTATTTTCTTCTTTCTTAGTGTACTTTTTTTAGATTACAAAAATACGAATTGATCATTCGCTATGTACTACCATTTCCAGTATTTTCTAAATGTAAAATTCAGTTTAAATGAGATAAACTGTGTATTTCAACCTCAATATAAATCCTCTTAACGAATAATTACGTTTTAAACTACCTCATCTTTAACCATTTACTATGTTTGAGCCAGATTAACCCAAATCTAATTGACATGAAATTTACAACAACAGCCCTTTTTGGGCTCACCTTACTTTGTAGTAGTTTGATAAATGCTCAAGTTGGTATTAATACAACTACTCCTGCTGGAGTTCTTGATATTAAGGCTAGTAATAGAACTACTCCTTCACACACCGATGGTATTCTGATACCTCGAGTTCAAAAATTTCCTACCACATCCCCTACTTCTGATCAAGATGGAATGCTTTTATTTTTAGACAGCGTAGATGGTACAAACCAGCGAGGCTTCTACTTTTGGGATGACAACCAATCGAGCTGGGTAGGCTTTGCAGATGAGTGGAGAGATGGAATAAATTCTTCTGGTGATAACGTTATTTATGCAGCGCAAGCACAAACTGCTGGAACAGATATTGTAGTCACAGACGATGGCCGTATAGGCTTTGGAACTAGTGACCCCATAGAGCGTTTTGAGTTTCGTGGTCCTGGAGATAATGATTTTCAAATCACCAGTGCAAATACCAACCCTCCTAATGTAATAGTTTACAATACAGGAGGCACTCTTGATGCACCGGGTGCACTTGCAAATAACCAAGAAGTAGGCTCCTTTATAGCAAAGACACACGATGGTAATGGTGTAAGAGAAATAGGTGGTGTACGATTTTATATGGATGGCACTGCAACTCCGGGAAGTACCCCCTCACGATTTGTTGTAAACACGACACCAGAGGGAAGCACATCACAGAGACAACGTTTAATTATAAGGGAAAATGGTAATGTTGGTTTATCTGTAGCAGACCCAACTGCTAGTCTTCATTTGAGAAGTTCTGATGGAAGCGCAAATACTGCCCCACTCAAACTTACAGAAGGTACCATCTTAAGCACTCCAGAAAAAGGTGCTATTGAATTTGCAAATTCTCATTTATATTTTACAAGCACTACATCTACAAGAGAACAACTCTTTAAAGGATTCTCAGATACAGAAACAATAAATTTTGGAACCATTGCAGCGGGAAATATGCAGGAACGGAATGTTACCATTGCAGGAGCATCTACAGGAGATACTTGTAACTGCACTCCAAGAGTAAGACCTGCATCCCCTATTATGTGGAATTGTTTTGTAGCCAGTGAAGGTATCGTGACCATAAGAGTAATAAACCCTTCAAATACTAATGTTTCTACCGCAAACGCTGTTTGGGATGTAACAGTTATCGATTTTTAAATCAACTAGAAAAATAAAAACCTCTCAAAATATTATTTTGAGAGGTTTTCTATTAATTGACAAATAGTATTGCGCTAAACGTGTAAAGCACGATCCTCTGTAGCTGCAAGGGCAGCTTCTTTTACAGCTTCTGCATAGGTAGGATGTGAGTGACTCATACGTGCTATGTCCTCTGCACTTGCTCGGAATTCCATTGCTGTCACACCTTCTGCGATTAAGTCTGCTACTCGAGCACCAACCATGTGTACTCCTAGAACTTCGTCTGTATTTTTATCTGCTAGTATTTTTACAAAACCATCGGTATCTCCACTAGCCCGGCTACGTCCTAGTGCTCTCATTGGGAATTGACCTGTCTTATAAGCCACTCCCGCATCTTTAAGTTGCTCTTCTGTCTTACCTACAGAAGCTACCTCTGGCCACGTATACACAACCCCTGGAATAAGATTGTAATCTATGTGAGGTTTTTGTCCTGCAAGAACTTCTGCAACTAAGACACCTTCTTCTTCTGCCTTATGCGCTAGCATAGCTCCTTTAATTACATCCCCAATAGCATAAATGTTTGAAACATTTGTTTGTAAATGCTCATTTACTTCTACACGACCACGGTCATCTGTTTTAATCCCTACAGCTTCTAAGTTGAGCCCATCTGTATAAGCCTTACGACCTACAGAAACCAAAACGTAATCACCTTTAAACTCTACTTCTTGATCTTTTTTATCTTTTGCCTTTACAACGACCTCATCACCTTTACGCTCTACAGCAGTCACTTGATGTGAAAGCGCAAATTTCATTTTCTGCTTCTTGAATACTTTAAGCATTTCTTTACTCTGCGAGCCGTCCATCGTTGGGATGATGCGATCCATATATTCTACTACAGTAACCTCTGCTCCTAGTCTTTTATAGACCTGACCAAGTTCTAGTCCTATAACACCACCGCCTATGACAATCATGTGTTTAGGAACTTCTTTGAGTTTTAATGCTTCTGTAGAAGTTATAATACGCTCTTTATCAATATCTATAAAGGGTAGCGAGCTGGGCTTAGATCCTGTGGCAATTATGATATTTTTTGCCTCAATAGTTTCATTTTTCTCTCCCTTAATCTCAATATGAGTAGCATCTTTAAAAGACCCAACACCTTGATAAACATCTACTTTATTCTTATCCATCAAGAACTCGATACCTTTTGTAGTTGTATCGACGACTCCTTGTTTCCGGGCGATCATTTTTTCTAGGCTAAGTTTTACCTCACCTACTTCAATACCGTGATCTTCAAAATGCTTAATAGCATCTTCATAGTGATGAGAAGAGTCTAAAAGTGCTTTTGATGGTATACAACCTACGTTGAGGCACGTACCTCCTAGGGTGCTATATTTTTCTATAAGTGCTGTTTTCATCCCTAATTGTGCACAGCGTATGGCTGCTACATATCCTCCAGGACCAGAACCTATAATGGCTACATCGTATGAACTCATAATTTGTTTTTAAAAGTTAAACAAAGGTACGAAGACCGTAAGTAGTTTTAAAACTTCCTTTATCACCTTTTCATACCTAATTTATAGAAATCATCAATAATTAAATCTCATAGAAAAGCCCTCCTGAGAGGGCTTCTAATTTTTTCGCGAAAGCGATTAAAGAAGAATGCTACATAGCTCCCCACTCTTTAAGAGAGTCCATATTCATTTTTACATAATCTTGATTTCCCGCATCTTTTGCTCCTGCGAGTGATGCTTTAGCTGCTTTTATGGCTCCGCTCTTATCTCCTGTTTTTGCTAGAAGTAATGACTGCTGGCGTAGTTGCCAGTATTTTGGGTCTTTATTCATAGACATCGCTTTGTCCATATATTTTTTTGCCTCATCCAGTTTTTGATCTGTACTTGACAGATATACGGCAGCAGCATAATAATCTCCCATAGATGGGCCAGTCATTATCTTATCTATCTGTACCATGACCGTTTTATTTGAAGGTACTTCAAAAGGAACAGCAACATATGTTTTATCCCAATTCATTGTAAGATGTGCACCATCATTAGATAGATGATCTACGCCTATTGTAAATGACTCTGCTGGCATAGAAGTCATTTGTACTTTTGCAGTAGCTTTTGCAGCTACTTTGCTATCATCCCAATTTGCAGGTGCGCCCCAATTATTAGTGTCTGTATAGAAGTATACCTCCCACATATCTTGCATAGGCTTTGTGTAGATAGCATATTTCCCAGCTTTTAACTCTGTGCCATTTACAGTGACCGGTGTTGAAAATTCTATAGTGCTATTTGCATTTGCACCTGTACGCCAGATGGCTCCATAAGGTACGAGATCACCCATAATAGTACGTCCTCTCATAGCGGGTCTTGAGTATGCCACGGTAACGTCAGTTAGACCAACCTTTTGCATAATTGTTGCAGCTGGGCTAGGTGCAGGTGTTTCAATCTGAGCAGTAATTCCTGTAGTCATAAGACCTAAGAAAGCTACAATAAGTAATTTTTTCATAGTACGTGTTTTTAGTTAGATTTTGATTAGTACGCTTTCGCGAAATAGTTTCTAAAACAAGCGTTATTTAATTATGCATCAACCTGCCTATAAAAACTAAGTAAAGATAATAGTTTTAAACGTCAGTTTCTAAAGGATACATCAGCTTGTATTTCATTTCTACAAGGACTCTAATAAATAGACTGTTGAAGTGACTTTCATTTATACGTATCTTTCTAGTTGTAAATTCATTACTTATGAAATCAATTACTCGCAGGAAATTCAACAATCAGCTAGTGAAAGGTGCAGCAGCTGTCGCAATTACTAGTAATGTGCCTATGGCGTATGCTTGCGCCGCAAAAGGCGAAAAGAGTCTCGGGATTGCACTTGTAGGTCTAGGGTCTTACAGTACCGGGCAGCTAGCGCCAGGATTAGAAAAAACTAACCACTGCCACCTTGCTGGTATCGTAACGGGGAGTCCAGAAAAGATTCCCGTATGGAAAGATAAATATGGGATTAAGGATAGTAATATTTATAACTATGAGAACTTTGATACCATCGTGAGTAATCCCGATATTGATATTGTTTATGTGGTTTTACCTAACGCGATGCATAAAGAGTACTGCATCCGAGCTGCAAATGCAAAAAAACACGTGATCTGTGAGAAACCGATGGCAATCTCTGTTGCCGAATGTGATGAAATTATAGAAGCTTGCGAAAGAAATGGTGTAAAGCTGGGCATTGGTTATCGTATGCAATCTGAGCCAGCAACAGAGCGTGTAGTTCAAATGATTAAAAACAAGAAGTATGGAAAACCCACGATAATCGAAGCATCTGCTGGATATATGTCACAAGGTAATCCAGATCAATGGAGGTTAGATAAAACGCTCGCTGGAGGAGGCGCGCTATTAAATATGGGCGTATATGCCATCCAAGCAGCCATTTATGGAGCACAAGAACTCCCGATTAATGTTACTGCTCAAAAATACAGTACTCGACCTGAATACTTTAATAATACGGATGAAACTATAACTGCACAATTTACTTTTCCTAGTGGGACTGTAGCAACTATTTATACCAGCCATAATGGCAAAGGTGATCGCCTCTTTATAGCCTGTGAGAACGGCCACATAGAGTTAGATAAAGCGCACTCTTATGGCGTCATTAAAGGTCAAACTAGCGACGGAACAGTTATTAACAGTGGCCCTCAAAGCCAGCAAGCTTTACAAATGGATGATTATGCTAAGCATATTCTCTTTGGTGCAGTAAACAAAGCTCCAGGAAGTATGGGTAAAAGAGATATGATTATTTGCGAAGTCATTTATGAATCTATCGCTCAAGGTGGAAAAATGATGTCTCTTAGTCTTAAATAATATTTTAGTTTTTGTTTAACCTATAATACTGTTTTGATAAACAAATTGATTGTATTTTTAGGGTCAATTAAAAGACTATGAAAATTTATCAAATTCATTCCAAGCAAAATCTTCCCATAAGCGTAGAAGAAGCTTGGAATTTCCTATCGAATGCGCATAACTTAGGTACCATTACACCAGACTATATGAACTTCAATATTATATCAGGTGCAGATCGTCCGGTATATGCTGGTCAACTCATACAATACACTGTAACCCCAATTGCAAATTTTAAGCTTAAATGGGTAACAGAAATAATAAGTGTAAAAGAAGGTGAGTATTTTGTAGATGAGCAAAAATACGGTCCCTATGCATTGTGGCATCACAAGCATTTTATTAAAGAAATTCCTGGTGGTGTAGAGATGGAAGATATTGTAGATTACAAAGTACCTGCGGGTTTTTTAGGGAGACTGGCACATCCCTTTTTAGTAAAACCTAAGCTAGAAGAGATATTTGACTACAGAAAAAAGGCTTTGGAAGAGAAATTTGGTATTTATAAAGAGCCGAAAAACGAAAAACAAACGCTTAAAAAAGACATTCTCGCCTGAGAATACTAAACACTATAAAAATTAAAAACTATGAGTAAGAATATATTGTTAATTGGCGGTAGCCACGGGATTGGATTTGAAATTGCAAGTAAGCTACATCAAGATCATACGGTATATGTTGCCTCCAGAACTAATGAAAATCTGGGCAATCTGGATGTAAACTACATCGAGTATGATACAGAAAAGGACACACTTGATTTGAGTCAACTGCCAGATCACCTAGACGGATTTGTATTCTGCCCAGGGACAATCAATCTTAAACCCTTTAAAATGTTAAGTGTAGATACCTTTAGAGACGATATGGAGCTTAACTTTTTAAGTATGGTAAATGTGGTGCACCAGGTGATGGACCATTTAAAAAAATCAGAACAAGCAAGCTTAGTATTTTTTAGTACGGTTGCTGTAAAGGTGGGTATGCCTTTCCACACTAGTGTGGCAGCTGCAAAAGGCGCTATCGAGGGATTTGCAAAGGCACTTGCCGCAGAGTATGCGCCAAAACTTAGGGTAAATGTTATTGCACCCTCACTTACAGATACACCGCTAGCAAAGCGATTATTAAGTAATGATAAGAAAAAAGAGATGATGGATGCACGCCACCCTCTTAAACGTGTAGGTACTTCTCAAGATATTGCAAATGTGGCAGCGTTTTTATTAGGAGACGACAGCACTTGGATTACTGGACAAATAGTCGGAGTAGATGGGGGTATGAGTACACTTAACGTAAATTAAAAATTCTAATGATTTAAAAGTTTACGCTTTCGCGAAAGCGAATACTTTTTCAATTAAAGGCTCAAAGGTAAAATTGATACTTTTGAGCTTTGGTATGTAAGTTCAAAATTATGAGTAGTAAGAAAGTTAATATTTTTTGGTTTCGTCGAGATCTTAGATTAGATGACAACGTTGGATTTTTAGAAGCACTCAAGGGAGATGTACCCGTCTTACCCATTTTTATTTTTGATAAAGACATACTCGATAAGCTGCCAGAAGATGATGCGCGGGTGTCCTTCATTTTTGAAACACTACAAAAAATGAGAAACCAGTTGCAAGACGAGCATAACAGCTCACTTGCTATGTATTATGGTAAGCCTAGCGACATATTTAAAGAGATAATTGAAGAATACTGCGTTTCAACAGTTTTCACAAACAGAGATTATGAACCTTATGCAAAGGAGCGTGATACTGCAATCTCAGAGCTACTCTCCTCAAGTGACATTGAATTGAAAACATTTAAAGATCAAGTAATTTTTGAAAAGGACGAGGTAGTAAAAGGCGATGGAGACCCCTATGTGGTTTACACTCCATATAAAAACAAATGGAAAGAAGTTTTTAACGAAGATAATGATCTGAAGATTCACTATACCTCTCAGTATATGGACAATCTTATAGATCATACGCGCCTTCCTAATTTGAGTCTATCAGACATGGGCTTTGAGAAATCTTCTATCGAAGTTCCAGAATATGACGTCACCCCTACCCTTATCCAAAACTATGAAGATACGCGCAACTTTCCAGCTCAAGATGGCACCTCTCACTTAGGCCCGCATCTTAGATTTGGGACGGTAAGTGTACGTAAGATGATAAAAAAGGCAATTGCCGAAGAGAATGAAGTATTCTGGAGTGAGCTCATCTGGCGTGAGTTTTTTATGCAAATTTTATATCATTTTCCTCGTACTAAAGATGAAGCTTTTAGAAAAAAATACGATCGTATTGAGTGGCGCAACAATGAAGACGAATTTGAAAAATGGAAAAATGGAGAAACAGGCTACCTCCTAGTAGATGCTGGTATGAGACAGCTCAACAAAACAGGATACATGCACAATCGCGTGCGTATGCTAGTAGCAAGTTTTCTCTGCAAGCACCTGCTCATTGACTGGCGTTGGGGAGAAACTTACTTTGCCGAAAAGCTTCTGGATTACGAGATGAGTTCCAACGTAGGGAACTGGCAGTGGGCTGCCGGATCAGGTGTAGACGCAGCACCTTATTTCCGCATTTTTAACCCTATCACTCAAGTAGACAAGTTTGATAAACAAAAAAAATACATTAGTGATTGGGTACCAGATTATGATCAAGATACGTATCCTGATAAAATGGTAGATCACAAAGAGGCTAGAGAGCGTTGCCTAGCGACTTATAAAGAAGCTGTGGCGTAGTACGCTTTCGCGAAAGCGAAAAAGAAACCCACAGTATCATATCCTTTTGTTATATTAGAAGTCTACTTAAAACGTACTTCTAATGAAAAAAATACTCCTTCTCTCAGTACTACTTATTACACTATCGAGTACTGCACAAGAAATGACGGCAGCGAAAAAGGCTGTTATAGCATCTGTCGAAAAACATCAGGAAGAATTAATAAGAATTTCTGACGAGATCTGGTCACTTGCCGAAACGGCGTTTGAAGAAAACAAATCTGCCGAAATTTTAGCATCGTATGCCGAGAAACAGGGTTTTACTGTAGAACGTGGGGTTGCTGGTATGCCTACAGCCTTTGTTGCAACTTACGGCAGCGGGAGTCCAGTGATAAGTGTATTAGGAGAGTATGACGCACTACCCGGACTATCACAAAAAACAGTTCCTACTAAAAATCCGGTCGTAGAAGGTGAGGCAGGACACGGCTGTGGTCATAATATGTTTGGCGCAGCAAGCTTGGGAGCCGCCATTGCCATAAAAGAACAGATAGAAGCGGGTAAAATTACTGGAACTGTAAAGTTTATGGGCACCCCATCTGAAGAGAAATTCTTTGGTAAAATATGGATGGTGCGTGATGGTATTTGGGATGGTGTAGATGCAAATGTCTCGTGGCATCCCTCTGCTGCTACAAAAGCAGATGTCCAAAGTTCCTTAGCGCTCGTAGATTTTAAAATTGAATTCTTTGGTCAAGCGGCACACGCAAGTGCAGACCCTTGGAATGGTAGATCTGCTTCTGATGCATTAGAATTATATACCACAGGTGTAAATTACTATCGCGAGCACGTTAAACCTACAGTGCGTATGCACTACCATATTCAAGATGGAGGTCAGGTTGTTAACGTGGTACCTGATTACGCTCGTTTATGGATGCGTGCTAGAGATACTAAGCGCGAGGGATTAAAACCTGTCTATGAACATCTTCAGAAAATGGCAGAAGGTGCGGCAATTATGGCAAATGTAGATTACAAGGTGTCTCTCATATCAGGCATTTATGAAGTATTAGTAAACAGAACAGGTGGCGCAGCAATGCAAAAGAACCTAGAATTACTTGGACCCATAGAATACACTCCAGAAGAAATTGCTTTTGGTAAAAAGATACAAGAAGTCACAGGAAAACCTCAAGTAGGAATGGATGCGACTATTAATCCACTTGAAGAGACTAAAGAACATCCTGGAGGAGGGAGTACAGATGTGGGTGACGTAAGTTGGAATGTGGCCAACATAAATCTAGGTGTTACCACAGCGCCAGTAGACACACCCTGGCACTCCTGGGCCGTAGTTGCTTGTGGAGGGATGTCTATAGGTCACAAGGGTATGACCTATGCCAGTAAAGCTATGAGTATGACAATGCTAGATCTTTTTCAAGATCCAGCACTTTTAAATCAAGTCAAAGAAGAATATCAAGAGCGAAAGGGCGATGTGGTTTATGAGGCTGTTGTGCCTGATGGACCGCCGCCAGTAGATCAAGGTAAAAATTAAAGCTACTACCTTAATGAAAAACAAAATAATAAATAGAGTAACTGTGTTTCTGGCTGCTCTATCTTTTTGTAGTTGTGCTGAAAATAACACTCAAAAAATCAATACATCAACTATGACTAATATAGAAGTCACCATAGATCATTATGCGATAAACGTAGAAGATCTTAAACGCAGCGTAGATTTTTATCAAGATATTTTTGGGCTCGAGGAGATTGAAAATGGTACTGGAAAATCGAACATACGATGGTTAAGACTTGGGGCAACTCAAGAATTGCATATCATTGAAGTAGATAGCTTAGACAAAAAAGTACCCAAAGGGGTGCACCTTGCCCTTGCGGTGCGTGATTTTGACCGTTTTCGCAATCGTATCGATGAGCGCAATCTCGAGTACTCAGACTGGCCAGGGGCTGCAAAAGCGATTTCTATTAGACCTGATAAGATACGTCAACTTTACTTCCAAGATCCAGATGGATATTGGGTAGAAGTAAATGATGC
>CAWUIT010000004.1:0-28501 GCA_963922345.1 uncultured Dokdonia sp.
TCTTTGGAATTTTCCATAAGATATGGTTTTAAAAATGTTGAACAATTCTTAAAACGAATCAATAAGCAAGCCAAAATAGAGGTTATCACAAGGTAACCTCTTTTTTTATGTGCTAAACTTTAATAGTGAGATCAAAAAAAATCCCGCACCTCTAGGCACGGGATTTTAAATACTAGTAACTTAGACTTAATCTTCTACCTTGAATGTAATAGGTAAAGAATAAAGTACTCCTACTGGCTTACCACGTTGCTTACCAGGAGTCATTTTTGGTAATAACTTAATAACACGCTCAGCTTCTGTTTGAAGTCTTGGGTGCGGTGCACGTGAACGTATGTTTGTGATGTTACCGTTTTTATCGATTTTAAAACTTACAAAAATTCTGTTTATTCCAGAGAGACCAAGATCTGCACCTAACTCTGTATTAAACTTCTTGTTTACAAGCTTACTTACTTTCTCAGACATACAGTTTTTACGTTCTGTATTATTCTTTTTTGACTCGCAACCTGGGAAAATAGGCACATTTTCAATAACTGCAAATGGTACATCTGCAATTTCTTCTTCTTCCTCGACTACTTCTACCTCTTCTACTTCAACAATTTCCTCTTCGGCATCTGTTTCTGTAGATTCAATAACGGTCTCCTCAATATCCTCTTCATCCTCTACTACCTCAATAATTTCTGGCGCTGGTGGCGGTGGAGGTGGTGGTGGAGGTGGTGGTGTATTTAATTCTGTAATTGGAATTTCTTCATCGTCTAGATCGTCTAGATCAAGTTGACCTATATCGATACCTGCATCATCGTAGGTTTTCCACTCGATGGTGATATAGGTTAATGCTAGTACTGCGATGAGTCCTAACTGAAAAAACAGCATACTTCTCTTACGAAGGTCTGCTTTTGGATTTTTCTTGGGTTCCATAATTATTGTATTAGTAGTGAGCTAAAATAGCAAAATTAATTCCAGTTCAGAAACTAAAAATACGATTTTAACCCGTTAAATTTCTTAAAAAGAAGCATAAATAATAAACTTCCTAAAATGACGCCTATTGTATTTGCTAGCACATCCCACACATCTGGTGTTCTATAGGTCGTTGTACTGCCTTGTAATACCTCAATCACTATGCCGTAAATGATAAGTAATGAGGCTGTTCCAAAATAAATTTTAGAAGACGCCCAATTACGATGGAGGCTCATCTTTAAAACATGTATATAGAGTAACCACAAAATGGCTAAACCAAAATAAGCTCCTAAGTGAAGGAGCTTATCTATATTACTTATGGTAGTCTTAACCGCGATAGGTTTTACTAGAGAACCTATAGTAAGAGCAATGCTATAACTTACCGCTATAAACCCTAGGGCTTTATCCACCAATGAGCTCGCCATACGCTTCTGCACTTAAAAGTTCTTCAACTTCTGAGGCGTCAGAAAATTTTATTTTAATCATCCAGCCTTTTCCATAAGCGTCATTATTTACAGTTTCTGGCTCATCTTCTAGATCTTCATTAAAGGCAATTATTTCACCAGATAAGGGTAAGAAGAGATCTGAGACGGTTTTTACTGCCTCTACAGTACCAAAAACCTCATCTTTATCAAGGGTCTCATCAAGTGTCTCCACCTCAACATATACAATATCTCCTAGCTCACCTTGAGCAAAATCTGTAATTCCCACAGTAGCAGTATCGCCTTCTATGCGCACCCACTCGTGGTCTTTCGTGTATTTTAAATCTGCTGGTATGTTCATAATTAATTGGTATTTAGTTTAAGCATTCCGCTTTCGCGAAATTATCTTTTTATTATTTCTTAATCAAACATTCACCGCTTTCGCGAAAGCGAATACTACATAAATCTAGTTACCAAAGTTATATCTCAATGTGAATCCAGAACGTATGGTAGTCTGAGGGAATGCGGTTGATATTGCAAAGGTCGAAAAAGTATGGTCATAAAAGAAGAGTGCTGTAAGATTTTTACTCAAAGCATAATCTGCCGTAAATCGTAATCCATAAATATCTTGACCTTGCGTAGTCTGACTATTATCTATATCTAAATATCTTATAATGGTCTCGCTTTGTCTTAGAGAAAGGTCTGCTTTAAAGTTAAGATCACTTTTGAGCACTCGCTTAGACCCACCAAAGTTGGTCACAAAACGAAGATCTTTAACTCGATATCCTAATCCCAAAATATATTCATTGCCTTTGATCTCAGTAAGTAAATTATTATCAAAGCTCAATCCTAACGCTCTATCTCTTCTTACTTCGGCTAAAATTTTGATTGAATTCTTCATTTCAAAATCTATACGAACGAGAGGCGTAAATTGCTCTGTAAGGGTTACATTACTCAATAATGTTTCGTTTAAAAAGTTTCCTGCCTGATCTCTCTGGGCAGTAAGAGGGTCTCGATCTGTACGTCTATTAAAAGCTAGATTAGTTTGAAAGTTATTTACAGAGTAACCTGCCGTGTACCCGTGCTGTACAGAGAATCTTTTAAACTTATCTTTAAACCAGCCTATATTCATAAAACCAGTGTACTTGATATTCCAATTAGGAAGTGGGAAACTTCTTAAAAAGCCAGAATCTGTATTATCTACGTCTTTGCCTGTATATGCCGAGAGAAATGCAGGTAATAACACCTTTTGATTGGTACGTCCAAATCCGCTTGGAAATCCATTTTCATCTACTTCAAACTCAGTACTACCATAAAATTCTGTTGCTAGCCTATTTGCTACAATAAGTCTATTTGACCTAAAAGTATTGAAGGTTTCAGAAAAGTCTGAGGTACTCTCATTAAATGCGGTAGCAATGAGTAACGTTGATATTTTAAATCGACCAAAGCGGTTTCCAGTGAGCGATTGATACTCGAGACTTTCCGGGTTAACACGATAATTCTCTTGATAGTTTTCTTGAAAAATGCGATTCATATTGAGTTCAATATCAAGGTCTTTTAGTAAACCAACTCTCGCCTGGATACCTAAATTTCTACTTTCTATCTCTCTATATTGCTGATTGAAATCTTGAAACAACGTTAACCATCCATTGCTGGCAGCTAGTTCTCTTACCTCTGCCTGACTTCCAAATATAAA
Source organism: uncultured Dokdonia sp. (assembly GCA_963922345.1). GTDB lineage: Bacteria > Bacteroidota > Bacteroidia > Flavobacteriales > Flavobacteriaceae > Dokdonia. The sequence continues at coordinate 3,073 of CAWUIT010000004.1, forward strand.
CCCTGGAGTAGGTCTCAAGCTTCCTGTAAAACCTACAGATGGTAAATACCCTGGAAGGTAGATACCGTTATCTTCTTCATAAGTGATTTGGACTCGCTTTATCGCGGTGAGCAAACCTACCCCAGTATTCAATGCTTTATCTGAGCCACTTAATCCATCTGTCGATCCATTGCTATCACCTGCCGCCTTATCTTCTCTTATTTTTGCATCTCGATCATCTTCTGGAGAAGGTAATCCTCTAGGTCTTGCACTTGTAGGTCTCTTCTTTTTCTTTTTGGTTAAACCTACATATTTGTACAGCTTTTCCATATCAAGAGAGCCGTTAATGGCGTGGGTGTTTGTATTTTCAACACTATTCCCAATTTCTGGAATATTATCTAACACTTGGAATTGCTGCGACCCACGTTGCCATCTATAGTTTGCGGTATAAGCATATGTGGCAGTTATCCACTCAGCAAATGGGAACTTATTAAAAGGCAAATCGTAGTTGAGCTGTAGTACCCCAAAATGGGTATTAGGAGTTCCCACATCAAAGAAGCCATTGTAAATTCCAAATCCATCTACTTCTTGCCCAGCATCATCAAGAAAAGCTGGAGAGCCATCTGGATCTAAATAATTTCTAACAATACGATTGTGATTTACGTTATAATTAAAGCGTAAACTCTTTGTAATAGGGTAATCTATCGCATAACCCCAGTCAAACAAATAGTTACGTTGAAAAAGTCTTGGTATTGTAATATCTCCTTCATTTGCAAATACATCTCGAAATTTCTGCTCATTATACTGTCGTAGTATGTTGGACTGAACAGCTACACTAGAAGGTAAGTAATTAAAATTAAAATCCTTTAGAAACTTATAATATTTACCCGTAAATAAGGAATCATTTTTTGCAAATGGCTCAACAGGTTTGGTATCAAAACTATAGTTATAAGTTGCCCCTAGCCTTACATTTTGATCTCGAGATTGTTCAATTTCAAAATCTTTATGATCTGTCTGACTGTAAGAATATGAGAATGTTAAGTTTTCTATGTCATACGGCATAGGCTTACGATCTTGATCTACACGCTCTTTCCTTACTCCTATTGCATTAAAACTTTGACGTTTGGTATAGTCTATAGCATAGTCTTCTATCTCCTCACGACGTTGATCTGTTAATGCATTTTCTAATGAAGTTTCTAACTCTACATCTTCAAAAAGAGGATCAAACTTTGGAGTGATACTCTGCTCTCCTATTGCATAATTTAAAGGTAATTGTACTCCCCACTTTTTGGGAAGTAACTGCCCTGCATTTACATTAGTTACTACATCATATTGTGCGACATCCTCAAGACTACGTTCACCCGCATTCTGTTCTATACTTCCAAAACCAACTGAGCTTATTCTCCCAGTCGCTGATACGTTTGCAAAGTCTGCGATATTTCCATCGAGGCTTACAATACCAGCATACCCACCCTCGTTTGTTAAATCAGAAAGGCGTAATTCATTAAACCATACTTCACCAGAAATTTCGCCTGGAGCGCAACCAGAAGCATTATTACTTACCGGATTACCATTTTTTACTCCTAACATTAACGTTCTTATATCCCCAAAACTAGGTTGCCCTTGAATACCTATTCGCAATTGACCAACCTCATAACAAATATCTTCCCCATTATTGGGCAATGGTTCTCCATTTGCATCAAAATATAATATCTCGTTTATATTCTGATTCTCTTGTATAAAAGATGGATCGACTACAGTTGCTTTGATCTTTTGTAATACCTCTAGGGGTAGGTCAAGCTCATTTTGAGCTGGCCAAATATCTGACTCTGCAACGTCACCAAAATCTGATGGCTCAAGAGGTAATTCAATCTGATAGAAATTACTATTAAGATCTGTTCCCATTCTGATAAAGCCAACAATAGTCTCATTATCAAGGCCGTCTTGCACAACTGGCTCAGCGTGCATAAACATTTTGAGGTTTTTATATTGACGCATATCGAGGTTGTAGTATTTATAAACCCCTCTTGCGTCTTGTTCTTCTAGATCTTCTACGCGAATAGACAATGACTGCTCATTCTGTCGTATGTTATTATTGTTATTGTTAAGTCTTTCTCTTTGAACACCTGGAGGCAACACATAAGGTATTGGAGTGCGTTGCGCATTTGCTTCTATATTTACAGCAGCAACTTCAAAGAGCGTGTCATCTGTACTATCATCTCCATTAGTCTCATTAGGATCTAGTGACAATAAATATCGTCTAAAGTCTCCACGTACTAAATCTAAGGTTCCAAAGCGAAGTACAACATCTTCTTGCCAGTCGCTCAGGAACATACGCATAAAGCGTATTGCCCTAAAGTCATTGATACCCCCTACAACTCTCGTAGATTGATTTATTGGAACTCTAAACTGAACCCATCTTGTTGGGATTTGTGATCCATTTTGAGCGGTTACATTCAATACTTTTTCATCAGTAACAAATTGACCTACACCTACGGCTAATGAGTCTGGGTTGATTGCAACTTCATATTCAAAGTAGGCATCAACTGTATTCATGGTATTGTCGCGGTTTACATCTTCTACATCTGGAAAGGTGGTAGAACCACGATTGGTTTGCGTTACCTCAACAGGAGAGTTCCCTTGATTGTTGTTATAATCTCGATAACGATCGACGATACCCCCGCCAGTATTTAAAAAGTAAACATAGTTATCTGCAGCTGGATCAGGCAATCCAGCAAAGTTTGGAAATTCGACACTTTCTTCAGCATCACTTAATCCATCATATCCAATATCTTGATTTGCTCGTTCTTGTCCTTCTGTGTCAAATGCATAAATAAGTGACTGGTTAATTGGCACCTTTCCAAAAACAGTTTCAGACGTATCCTCATCACTTCCATCATCTGGAAGACCATTTTCATATTGCTTTCTACCATCCTTAAGGATATCTTCAGAAATACTACCTAAATTGAAAGTAAGTGTACCGCCAGGATTAGTCGTGTCGCCATCTGCAAAAAATGGGTCAAGAAGCCAGAATTCTATAAATTCTACATTAGCCTGCTCAAAATCTGTAGAGGTAAGCTGTCTGGTAATCCCTCCAAAATTTTCTGCTGGATTTGATAATGTTCCATCCTGAGCTTCAGGATTAAAATTATAGGGACCTCTTTCATCTGGAAAATAGGCCAGATCTAATGTAAACAAAGCCTGCGTTTGGCCAGCAATAATATCCTGCTGAGGAAAAATCTCATTTCTAAATACACGCCGTGTTTCTGGTAGTGAAAGGTCATCGTCTGTGATCCCATCTGGTCGCTGGCTATTGTAAAAAATAGGGTCAATTGTATACCAAGCAAACTTTGCCCTACGATAACTAGATGCTAGGTTACCGTTAGCAAGTTCCCCTCCAAATCCAATAGGCACTGAAGATAATGACCACTGCAACGCACTACCTACATCAATAGATGTTTGTGATCCTTCAAAATCTTCAATGTAAGAAGTTGCCTCCCCATTGAAATCTGTTCCCTTAGGTTGACCTGGAATAAGATACGCCACCTCACCTCTTACTGACAGATTAGACGGCACATCTGTATCTATATTAGGAAGTTTATTAACCCATCTAGTTAAAAACGGAAGTTCTGTGGAGTAACTCGCATTAAGACCGATAATGGTATTATTAATAGGCTCAAAGCTGTAAGTTGCTTTTTGTGTGAGTGGCCTTTCATTGAGATTTAAAAATGTACCACCCACAATAAAGTCTTCACTAAATTGGTGTTCCACATTAATTCCGGTAAATCGTTTATTCTGTTGTCCAAAGATGGCATTATTCTCTACAGAAGCAGAAATTGGGATACCCGAAGCTTCGAGTGACTTATCTAATATGATTACTCGACCTAGTTGATAATTTACGGTATAATCTAAACCTTCAACTAGTACCCTACCTCCAGCAGTTACAGTTACAGAACCTTGAGGTATATTAAATGCTCCTAGTGGGATACCTTGTTCCTGCGCAGATTTATATCTTCCAGATAAAAAAAACTTATTTTTCTCTGCATTATCTCTTGCTATGGTCTTAGTAGATTGATAAAGCGTTCGATAGACGTATTTAGCCTGATGTTCATTATAAGTATCCTCATCATTATAATCCTCATCATTTACCATATCATTTTGAGTCCGATCTTCTCTCAACTCATTAAAGAGGTATTCCCCAAAAGGCTCTACAACAGGAAAAACAATACTACCATTTTGAACTTGCACCGTAATACCAGGCACAAAGTCAAAAAACCCATCTCCTCCAATTTGTGGGTCTCCAAATGTCGTGAGCTGGTCTAAATTGAACAATCGTAGTAATGTGTTTTCTTCTAAAAATCCATTATCACGATTTGATGTTGCATTCTCTATAGGATCGATAACCGGAGTAACACCGAGGTCGTCCGTCACACCGTTATAAGCATAGGGAAGGTCTGAAACGGCAACTCCAGGAGCAGTAGACTCTGTAGGTACCCCATCTACTATAGGTCTTATAAAATTAATTGGTGATGGATCTGAGTAAACAATATTTAACCTAAAGCCCTCTTGTTCTAACTGAAAAGCTCCAAGGGGATAGATGTTTTTCATCATCAGGTCCCAAATAGGTTCCTCAACGTTGGTAAGATTACTTTTAAGCATTTTTACCACAAGATTTACAGGACTTCCTGCCTGACCTGCTGGTATAACTGTATCTAGTATTCCATTTCCATCTGCGTCCTGTCCATTTAAAACACCATCCCCATTTATATCTGCATCTGCACTATCTGCGATCCCATCATTATCTTCATCAGGGCGATTTACAGGATTATCTGCATCTGCAATATCAGGAATACCGTCCATATCAACATCAGGACGATCACCTTCGGTCGCGTTTACACCATCATTTGCAAATTCTCCAACTTGATAAACTTGTCCTCCAACGGTATATTGAAAAGCAACGCCCAGCACCTCATCATTATTAAGTCGCTGGCTAAGAGATATATATCCTAAGGATGGGTATAAGGTGTACTGCGTATTAAGAAGTTGGCGTGCGTTTTCTAGTAATACATAATCTGTTCCTTCGTCAACATTAACATTACCAAAACCTTGACCAGCTGTGGCTGGGTCTCTTATAGCAGGTGTGAGTACAGATTGTACAGAGGGGTTATTTATACCTCTTGGGTTAAAATCGTTATTTCGGTTATCAGGAAATGCACCAGGTGCGTTGTTTATAAAACCACTGGGCGGAGGATTAAGGCCTATATTAGAGGGGTCTGATTCTCCAATATCTTGTATTGCAATTATATTACGTGCATTTGTAGTTTGATTCTGTCGGTTTGTAATCCAAACTTCTACACGTGTTATTTGAACTCCATCATTGTCAATAAATGGATAGTTTCTAAGAGCATCATTATAATTATCTCTAAAATAGTGTGCTAGAAAAAAGTGACGGTTTTCATCATAATCAAGTGCAGGAACCTCAAAATCCTGTACTGTCGCCCCGCCTTCGGCAGTTACAGTACGTGGCTGAGATTGATTTTCAGAAAATACAGCCGTAACCCTAGTTTTACCAAATTGCAGCTCTGTCTTTATACCAAAAAGACTCTGTGACCCTTGTATAAGTGCACTATTAAGTGGCATTGAGATGTTACCTACTTCAATCTTTTGGATAATGTCGTCCTCAGTGGGAGTATATTCTAATTTTACCTGATTCTGAAAATTAAAAGTAGATTCTGTATCATAATTTGCAGTAATCTGTAACCTTTCTCCTACCTGCCCCAACAAACTCAAACTAATACGCTGATCAAAATCAAATGTAAAATTACTACGGTTACGAGGAGAAAATGCTGGGTTATCTTGTTTAGTGTACAGCAGTCCTAAGTCCATTTCAACAGACCCTTGGGGTGTAAATTCAATTTTATCACCACCAAAAATTGTTTCAAATAAGTCGCTTTTTACATACAATGACTTAATGAGACTATTGCGATTATCTTCATCATCAGATCTACCATCAATGGCAGACACCTTCTCTCTAAAGTACTGGCGCATCTGCTCATCACGCACTCGTTTTTGATACTCCTCTGGCGTTAATATGAGTGGATAGGCTATATTGAAACTCCCAAGCTCTTCGGTATAGATGTAACGATCTAATGCTGCATCATAAGTATATTTTGAAACAATACTATTGGGGTTAGGTAAGATAATACTACCTATAGAAAATGTGGTAGCTGTAGAGTCCTGCTCAGCTTGGTTTTGTTCGTCTTCTTGCGCTTGGATTGAAGAAATCCCAAAGCAGAAAAATCCTAAAAAAAAGAGTATCGCTACACGCAAATTCAAGTAATAATTTCGATTCAAAATGGCTCTACAGTTTTTTTAGTGCTTCCTTGATTATCGTTTCAACGCTTGCATCTGGATTAACTTTTAAAATGCTTGCACACACTTTTTCTGCTTGTTTACGTGCAAAACCTAAAGTCTCTAATGCAGATAACGCCTCTTCTTTTGTTGTATTGCTTTGTACAGCACTTTCTGCAGTGATATCGTAAACTTTAAGAATTTTATCCTTAAGATCTAAAATAACTCGCTGGGCTGTCTTTGCTCCTATTCCCTTGATGCTTTGTATGGTAGCAACATCATTTGAGGCAATTGCCTGCTTAATTTGATCTGGCTCTAATGACGATAGCATAGTTCTTGCCGTACTCGCTCCTATTCCAGAGACAGAAAGAAGCAATCTAAAAATCTCTCTCTCCATTATATCCATAAAGCCAAAAAGGGTATGGCTATCCTCCTTTACTTGAAGATGCGTAAAAAGCTTAAGAGCCTCCGTATTGCCTATTTGCCCAAAAGTATAAAGTGAGATATTAATAAAATAACCAACCCCATTACAGTCTATTACAACGTAGGTGGGATTTTTTTCAATAAGTCTACCGCTCAGATGCGTGATCATTTAACAAAATATTAAGGAGCGTAAATGTAATAAAATTATGTCTAGTAAAAGGGCTATTTCATAGCTTACGCTTTCGCGAAAAACAGTATAACTAGACCCCAGTTTTAAAAGAGAAAAGAGTTCTATTACTCGATAAATGAACTGTTTGATAATGAACCTTTTGACTAGTCTAAAATAGTCATAAGACAGAAAGAGTGTAAATCGTTATTTACACTCTTTCTTTTAAAGAAATTAAAATTTCGCGAAAGCGATATCCTTCTATTCTCTATAGTTCAGAATTTTTACGCTCTTCTTGCTTTTTCTTCTTTTGAGCATCAATTACAGTTATTGCTGCCATATTCACCATTTCATCTACGCTAGCACCCAATTGTAAGACGTGCACAGGTTTACGCATTCCTAGAAGTATTGGTCCAATATTATCAGCCCTTTCTAGTTCCTTAATTACCTTATACGTAATATTTGCACTGTCGATATTTGAAAAAACTAACGTATTTACTTTTCTGCCAGCCAGTTTTGAAAAAGGGAACTTTTTTTGAAACATATCTTTGTTTAAAGCAAAATCTGCCTGTACTTCTCCATCTACAATGAGATCGGGATAATACCTGTGTAAATAAGAAACTGCCTTGCTTACTTCGGTGGCTTTCTCGTGACTTGAAGATCCAAAATTTGAATAACTCACCATCGCTACAACGGGCTCTAGTCCAAACATCTTTACTGTAGTAGCTGTCATTTGCGCAATCTTTGCAAGTTCCTTTGCCGTAGGATTGATATTTATTGAAGTATCTGCTAGAAACAATGGTCCTCTTGAAGTCACCATAAGGTTACACGCTGCTACCTTCTGTACTCCAGAAGCTCGTCCTATTACTTCTAACACAGGTTTTATTACAGTTGGGTAACTACGGCTATAGCCCGAGAGCATACCATCTGCATCACCTTCATTCACCATCATAGAAGCAAAGTAATCTCGTTGCTTTACCTGGCGTTTTGCATCGTATTTAGTTATTCCTTTGCGCTGTCTTGCTTTCCAGTAGATCTCTGCATAACGTTCTACCTGTGCTCTCTCCTCATTAGAGGTTGGATCAATAATCTCCACATCTGCCTCAAAACCAATCTCTTCTTTAAGCTCAAGTATAACCTCTCGATTTCCTAATAATACAGGGATTGCAATACCCTCTTCGTGAACAATTTGAGCGGCCTTCAGGACATCAAGCTGGTCTGACTCTGCAAAAACGATACGTTTAGGTGCAGATCTTGCTCGGTCTAGGAGTAATCTTACTATTTTGTTATCCTCTCCTAATCGTTCTAGCAATTGATCATTATAAATCTCCCAATCTTGAATAGGCTCCTGCGCCACACCACTATCCATTGCAGCTTTTGCCACTGCTGGTGGAATTGTAGTAATTAATCTAGGATCAAATGGTTTTGGAATAATATAATCTCTACCAAAAGTAAATCTTGTAGCACCATACGCAATATTTACTTGTTCAGGAACTGGTTCCTTAGCAAGTTGCGCAAGAGCTTTTACTGCTGCCATTTTCATTTCCTCATTAATCGTAGTCGCTCGCACATCAAGAGCTCCTCTAAAAATGAATGGAAAACCAAGAACATTGTTAACTTGGTTAGGATGGTCTGAACGACCTGTCGCCATAATTAAATCTGGTCGAGAAGCAATCGCTAGATTGTAGTCTATTTCTGGTGTAGGGTTTGCCATCGCAAAAACAATAGGGTCACTTGCCATAGATTGTAACATTGTAGCTGTCACAATATTTCCTACAGAGAGCCCTAAAAAGACATCTGCACCAATCAATGCCTCTGCGAGTGAGGTATATTTTTTAGAACTTTTAAATTTTACTTGTTCTGGAGACAGATCTGTTCTATCTGCACGTAACAAACCATCTATATCAAACATGTCGATATTTTCAAGTTTTGCCCCAAGTAGATGGTATAAATTCATACAAGAGATAGCTGCACTTCCTGCTCCACTTACCACAATACGCACATCTTCAATACGTTTACCCGCAAGCTCTAGTGCATTGAGCATAGCAGCAGCCGAAATTATTGCTGTACCGTGCTGATCATCATGCATCACTGGGATATCCAATTCCTCTTTAAGCCTTCTCTCAATTTCAAAAGCTTCTGGTGCTTTGATATCTTCTAGATTGATACCTCCAAAGGTGGGTGCGATATTCTTTACAGTCTCTACAAAAGCATCAACATCTTTTGTATCTACCTCAATATCGAACACGTCAATTCCTGCAAAAATTTTGAAAAGCAAGCCTTTCCCTTCCATAACTGGTTTTGAGGCCAGAGGACCTATGTCGCCTAGGCCTAATACAGCCGTACCATTTGAAATAACCGCCACGAGATTACCCTTAGCAGTATATTTGTAAACATTATTTACGTCTTTGGCAATTTCTAAGCAAGGCTCTGCAACACCAGGAGAATAAGCAAGGGCTAAGTCTCGCTGGCTAGAGTATTTTTTAGTAGGCACTACGGCAATCTTACCCGGTTTAGGCTTTGCGTGATACACGAGTGCTTCTCTACGCTTATTGCTATTTTGACTCATAAAGTTGGTTTGCGTTTGACTTGCAAAAGTACAGATTTCTTAGTCTGCCACATAGAACTGTCGCTATTTATACTATACTACGACTTGACGTTAAAAATCTAATAATTGAGCAAGGATATCTACGTTTTGAGGAAGTCTACCTACGTGCTGTAATTTTATGGCAGCCAGAGACAGCGCTATTTTCAAACACTTCTCAATATCATATCCTTTAATATGTGCAAAGAGATAGCCGCTCCAGAATGCATCGCCAGCGCCAGTTGCATCAAGTATTGTATCTACTCGTGCGGCCGGTAACATAAGTTTACTTTGAGGTTCGTTATTTTGCTTTCGCGAAAGCGTAACCCCTTTTGATCCCAATGTCAAACACACTGTTTCTACTCCGAACTCATTGTGGAAGAAGTCAAAAATCTCGTCGTGTGTCTTACGCTCTCCGAAAAGACGTTCTGTGTCGTCTTCACTTATTTTGACAAGCGGATTGTAAGAACAATATTCCTTGAAGGCAACCATCGCCTCTTCTCGATCTGGCCAAATACGAGGCGAATAATTAAGATCTATACTTAAGGTGCATCCAGCATCAAATGCCTCTTTTGCTTTCTCCAAAATGGTTTGTCTCGCAGGATTTTTACTTAGTGCAAATGCTGTGGTATGATAGATACTCGTTTTCTCAAATAAATCGCTTGATAATTGCGAAGTTTCAATTTGAGTATCTGCATATCGATAGGGTATAAAATCTGGAGTTCCTGTCGTTTTTGAAACAAAAATAACGCTAGTTGGATTGTGAAGATCTGTTCTAATGAGATCTGTTTTTACATCATTTTCGGCGAGTTTTTCTTTAATATAAGTTCCTAAGCCATCGTCACCGATAGTGGCTGCCAGCTTTACATTCATACCCAATCGGGCAAGATTCATTGCTACATTGGTAGGGCTACCTCCCAAATACCTATGATAATCTCTCGTTTGATCAATGGAAACCTCCTTTTGATGCCCTATAAAGTCAATCAATATCTCTCCAACGCATATGATGTCTATTTCTCTTGCCATTTTAAATTTCTGCTTTTGTAAAAACTAAGTTAGGGTTTATTAGATCATTAAGATGTACCCGAAATTTTGGGTCAAGAAGTTTAAGACCTAGTTGATAGCTGGCATTCATCCACCCAAAACCACTAGAGGTAATATAATCGAAGTCTGTTCCAACATTTCCATATTCGGCAAAAACCTTATGAGTTGCAGCAACAACATCGTATTTCTCTGGAATTACACCATTGTAGTCTACGGCATTTTTTGTGATCATCCATAACCACCTGTAGATAAGTTCTTGTGCTTCCTCATTAAAGTCATACTGTAAGAGTCCTTGCCAGATCATCATTTGATGTGGCGCCCAGCCATTAGGATAATCCCATTGTCGTTGCATTGCATTTTCTGGAATGCGTGCATTCATATTTTTACTTGTTCCAGAAATACCGCCTAGCTCTTTAAAATCTCGCATAAGAGCTTTGACCATTTTGGTAGCTTTTTTCTTTCCAGGAATTCCAGCCCAAAGCGGGAAAAAGTTAGACGCACTTTCAAAAAAAGTTTTCTTCTTTGTTTTATAATTATAATCAAAATACTGACCCCTTTTATTGCTCCATAAAAGTGTTTTCATCTTACCCTTTCTAAACATTGCGCTGTCTAAGAAAAAAGTTGCTGATTTACCATCTAGATTACCGTCAAAATAATGGGTAATCAAATACGCAAAATCTGACTCATATTTAAATAACAAGCTGTTTAAATCTACCACATTAAGATCTGCACAGCAGTTATCTAATCTCCAGCTGGTATCGTGGCCACTCTCTCTAAGACTTCGATCGTGGGTAAAGTAGGTGTCTAATTTCTTTGATTTAAATTCTCCAGATTGATATCTATTTACAAGCTCGTTTATGGTGCAACCTTGAGCTCTTGCAAAATCGCCCAAATACTCGTCAAAATGACCAGACTCCGTTTCTGGAGGCACGCCAATACCTTGTGCATAATATCTATTAAGGCCGCTTTTAGTCAATCGTGGTTTTTTCATCCACACCGTTTCATACTCTTTGATCGCTGTTTTTAAAACCTTTGCTAGCCACTTTTTTCCTATAGACGGGTCTTTTTCAAATGTCTCTCGTATAAACGAACTTAGAAATGGCGGCTGTGTTCTGGTGAGGTAATAACTACGGTTTGCATTTAAGATCTTGCCATAATGATCTATTTGATAGCAAAAGTTATCAATCATCGCTTTTGCCAGATCCACGCGGTTGTCTATAAGCAATCCCACACCTTCAAAATAACTATCCCAACCATACATCTCATTAAATCGACCTCCTGGAACTACAAAAGGAATACCCTTATCGTTATTTAAACCTAAAGCTAAAATGCCAGGCTTATCGTTGATAGATTTTACAAATTCTGGTGTGATTTCTTCTGGTAATATTTGAACATCAAGATCAGGAAATGACTCAGCTAATCCCGTATAATATTCAATACCCGCCTTATCACTAGCGGAAACATACATCCTTTGTACCTTATCTGAGGCTTTTGTATCTGTGAGAATCTTTGATATACCCTCTGCATCTATCGTGCGTGTAAGATCATCCCAAAAATAATCCCGTATCATTCGGTTAATACGATCAGTAGGTGTTTCTCTTATTTTCCAAAGTGGGATCATGGCTTCGGTTTTGCCTAAGGATTTTTCTAAAGCTAGTTCTTGTAGCAAGTTGGAAAGGTGGTAGGTTCCTTCTATTGTTACTTTCTCTTGAGTACTGGAATCTTCAGGTTTGTCTTCCGCTTTCGCGAAAGCGTATACCTCTATTTCAAAAGACTTAGGACCTTGGTCTTCTATCGTGATTTTTTTATCACCGTCTGTATCCTCTTGGGCAAGAAGACGCTTTAAAGTATCGTTGATGTTACCCTTGAACTGCATTTTTTTCGGTAAGGTTTTTAAGAATGAAATAGAATACCAATAAAACTGTCATCGGGATAAGCGTGAAGTAGAAGGCGTTTTCTGGTCCTTTGGTTTCAAAAAGATACCCTATAATTCTACTACCCAGTGTCCCTCCTAAGGCAGAAAAAATCACAATGAGTCCTGTCATAGGACTATGTAGCCTTTTGGGAAGTGCACTCAACACAACAGAATTAAGTAAAGGATAGATTGGAGCTATAAAAAGTCCAACTAATGGAAAAACAAAACCTATAAGCGGTATATCAGAAAGGCTATCAATCTCGCCAACATTAACACCAACAGTTTTTGGGAGTACAAATACAACTAGCAGCATCGCTCCTATAGTACAGGCCGAAAGCACATATATCCACGAGATTTTACGAGTAAGCACACCTGCAAGTAATCTCCCTAAAGCAAGTGATAATGCCAGTATACTCGCCATCATGATCCCTAAATTCTCAGATAAACCTAATACTTTATTATTAAAAGTGGGCAACCAAGACATAATACCCTGCTCAATCATTACAAATAAGAAAGCGCTTATCACAAAGACTATAATGAGCAATCTTGCAAGAAGTTTAAACATCTCTAGGAAGTCTTCTTTTAGGTCTGTGCCTGGAATTTCTGCTTCTTTCTCAAATTTTGTAAAAAGTAACAGTATGAAAGAGAGCGCAGATAACCCTGCTAGTAACCAATACACGTTGAGCCAAGCATCTGGATCACTATCGGTATTGAATGCTGGAAATATGAAATAGGCAATCGCTATACCTACCATAAAAAAACCTTCAATAGAGCTCATCAAACTGTTATGCTCCTTTGTGCTATATGTAACAAGGCCTATGGTGGAGTACACGGAGACTTTAATTAGTGCAAATGCAGCGCCTACCGTAGCAAATAAGATTTTTGCAGTATCAAAAGAATTCCCAAAATACATTGCCATACAAGCTATGGTTACCATCGCTAATGCTATAAGCATAGCCTTTTTATACCCTACTCTAGGCAAAAAGGAAGCTACAAGAAATGAAACAATCGCAATAGGCAAATCTTTAAATGCTTCTAGAACACTGGCTGTAGTTTCATCTACTCCATAGTTATTAAGCGATTTTAAGATCACAATACCCACACTATTAAGCAAGATTGCAAATACAAAGTAATTGAGATATAAAGAGAGCTTGACGCCAGCGTGTTTCATCTATTTGTTATTTTAAATTATGAAAGCACTAGCGTGAACCAGTGCTTTCAAGTTGGGTATTAACCACTTATCAGTGCCAAACGTTATGATGTCACTGGGAAAGTGACGTTCATAAACAAGGCTCTGTAACTCTTAATGCATACTACGCATTATTAATATTTTACTACACTCTTAGTAAAGTAGCCTAAAAAATGTCTCATCTATTTTACTAAGATAATAATAAGTTACTAGTAAAACTCATCTAGTTAATATCTGTTACTGCTGCAGAAACAGATCTCTTCATTCTCAGAGCCAGAAGTGCTGCAATTATAAAAAATACACCTCCAAATAATATTGCATTTACCGCACTATTCCCGAGTAAATTTTTAATTATAGGTCCAAAAGTAACGGTTTGGATAAGCATTGGAATTACAATCATCATATTTACAATGCCCATATAAACTCCACGCTTTTCTTCTGGAATAACCTTTGAAACCATCGCATATGGAATCCCCATCATTGCTGCCCAGCCAATACCGAAAAGAACCATAGGTGCCAGCAATGCCCATTTATTTGTAATAAACGGCATACTTAACATAGCAATAGCCGAAAAGAATAGACAAATCACATACACATTGCGTGATCCATACTTTTTAGCAAATGGTACAAGTGCCAGAGCCACTATCATTGTCACAAAATTATAGGTACCGTTCATAAGGCCTGTTTGTGCAAGTGCTTGTTCTGATACGGCCTGAAAATTCTGCGCAAACGCTGTATCACCCGTAGAGATAACTCCTCCAGATTTACAAGCCTCCATAATGGCATTAAAACGAGTATCATCATCATTTGCTAAGCCGAAGAATGAGGTGCGTAACATAGGTGTTATAAATTGCCAATACACAAAGAGCGCGTACCATTGGAAAAAATATACGGCACTTAATTTCCACATCATTTTAGGCATTTTGCCTATAGCTCCAGCGATTTCTCTAAAAGGTTTTGTTGCTCTCTCACTAAAGGTCGACTCACGCTTCTCCCTTTTAAGTTCAGCAAGTTGCTCTTCTGAAGGTGGTATTTCTGGTGTTTTCCAAACAGACCATAAAATAGTCCCTACAGATGCAATCGCTCCTAGAAAGAAGGAATAATACACCCACGTAGGTATGGCCGAAACTGTCTCTGTAGCCGTGGTGCATAATGCTGTGGTTTCTCCAGAAGGCGTACCAAACCAGTCCTGAAATAGGAACAAGGAAAAGTTTGCTATAGTAATACCTGCTCCTACAAAGAGACTTTGCATTTGATACCCATATGTAAGCTGATCATCATTGAGCTTATCACCTACAAACGCTCGATAAGGCTCCATAGCAGTGTTATTTGCCGCATCTAAAATCCATAATAGACCTACTGCAAACCATAATCCAGGGCTAAATGGAAAAGCAAAAAGACATAAACTACCTAACAGCGCTCCTATTAGAAAAAACGGTTTTCTACGTCCTCCCCATTTGGGTAACCACGTTTTATCAGAAATTGCACCTATAATAGGCTGTATAAGTAAACCGGTTACAGGGCCTGCTAGATTTAATAAAGGTAATTCTGCGTGATCAGCTCCTAGGAAGGAGAATATAGGATTTATTGCTGTTTGCTGTAGACCAAAACTAAACTGGATTCCAAAGAATCCAACATTCATATTCCAGATTTGCCAGAAAGAAAGATTTGGCTTTTTAATTGTGCTTAGAAATTTGTTCATAAAAAGTCATTGTCACTTTGCGACAGTAATATCCGTATTTTTTTTAAGATAACGTTAAGAGAATGTAAAGTTTTAGAAATATGCTTTCGCGAAAGCGTACAAATACAATCCCTATTTAATTGCGTTGATATTGCGCTGCAGTCCTTTGAACTTAGTACGCTTTACGGCAGATTTTTTAAATATCTCAGAAAATACTTCTTGGGTAATCTCCTCCCACTCTCTCTTTGACTTAGTCAAAAGCTCAGGATCGGGGTCAAATAATGGCTCCTTGTGCGATGTCGAAAATCGGTTCCAAGGACATACATCCTGGCAGATGTCACAACCGAAAATCCAATCTTCAAGATGTGGTTTTGCAAAGTTGGGAATCTCATTTTTGAGTTCTATAGTAAAGTAGCTTATGCACTTACTGCCATCTACCACATATGGATTTACGATAGCCTCTGTAGGGCAAGCATCTATGCAAGCTGTGCAGCTACCACAGTGATCTGTTACAGGGGTGTCGTATTCTAAATCTAAGTCAATAATTAACTCTGCAATGAAGTAAAATGAACCTGCTTTTTTTGACAAAAGATTACTATGCTTCCCTATCCAGCCTAGTCCACTCTTTTTTGCCCACGCTTTATCTAGTACTGGAGCACTATCTACAAAAGCTCTCCCAGAAACCTCGCCTATTTGAGTTCTAATAGTATGCAAGAATTCCTTGAGTTTATCTTTTATGACAAAATGATAGTCTTGACCGTAGGCATACTTAGATATTTTATAGGTATCAGATCGCTGCTGGGTATCTGGGTAATAATTTAACAATAAAGAAACTACACTCTTTGAACCTTCTACAAGCTTGGTAGGGTCGAGTCGCATATCAAAATAATTTTCCATATACTGCATCTCGCCGTGCATATTATTTTCCAGCCATCTTTCTAATCTGGGTGCCTCCTCTTCAAGAAAACCTGCTTTACTAATACCACAAGACATAAAACCAAGCCGTGATGCCTCTTCCTTAATAAATGCGGTATGCTTGGCTCGATTTTCTATCATTATACTCTCGGGACAAATTCTAAAACTGCGTTCTTGGGTTTAAGGGTAATTAAGGGAAGAATCTCAATGGGGGTATTTTTAGTTTTGATCTCATATTTTGAAATGAGCTGAGTAATTGCAAATATCATCTCATACATTGCAAAGTTATTTCCTATACACATGCGAGGTCCTGCGCCAAATGGGAAGTACGCCGGGTGCTTCATACCCGCGTTGTCATCAAAACGGGTTGGATCAAATTGTTCTGCATTCTGCCAATAGTCTTTGTGCTTATGAATTTCAATTACAGAGAAGAGTAGGTTAGACCCTGCTGGAATGTCCAGATTTTCGTGAACATCATCTTCAACATTTACTCTATCGATAAAATACGCTGGTGGATATAAGCGCATAGACTCTTCTAAAACTTGCTTGGTGATAACACATTGTCTTAATAAATCATTGAGATTATCTGTATTCGCTTTCGCGAAAGCGTACTCTTCTACAATCTTATCTTGCCATTCTGGATTGCGAGCGAGTAATTCTGCTGTGAATGTGAGGGCATTTGACGTAGTCTCGTGACCGGCTGAAAATAGAATGAGTATCTCATCAATGAGTTGCTCTTCGTCCATAAAGCCTCCATCTTCATATTGAGCTTCTAATAGCATATCCAGTAAATCTCCAGATTTCTGTCCAGATAATTTACGCTCTTTGACAAGGCTCTTTAAAATATCGCGTGCTTCTTGAGTAAGTGCTAGGTGCTTATCTATGGGCCCAGCATATTTAAAATACCACGATTTATAGGGCTGTCGTAGCTCTTTAACAAGCATTTTTTGGGCCTGCTCTGTTATGTATTGCAGTCTATTAATCTTCTGACGATCTACATCTGTCTGAAATAATGCCTTTACAACAGTCATAAAGGCCAGATCATTAAAAACATCAAATACATCAAACGGTGTGTTAGGCTCTATACGTTCAAGCTCCTCAATAACCACTCGTTGCATTACATCTAGTAATTGAGCTAATTGCTTCTTGTGAAACGCTGGCTGAATGAGTCGACGCTGTTTTTTCCAATGATCTCCTTGAGCCGTAAGAAGTCCCTCGCCTACATATTTTGCCAGGTCTTCGGTCTGTATGGAAGACTTACCATAGTTGCGCTGGTTTTTCTGTAATGCATATCTCGCAAAATCAGGATCTCTAGTGAAAACCACATCATTGCCAAATCCCAAATGTAACTTAAAGGTATCACCTTTTGTTTCAAAATTTTCTTTATGAAAAGGCAATGGGTTTTTAAGAATACTTCCTGCATTTGCCAGAAATTTAAAAACAGAAACCGTAGGAATTTTGTGCGACATTAAATAAGATGTATTAATCTATATCAATTTTAATCAATTGTCTCAAATCGATTACCAAAAACTGAAAATTGGTTTGTTTTAAAACAATCCTCCTTGAATGGGTCCTTTGACTCTACCTAAATGTTTATAAGCATCTTCTGTTACCTCGCGCCCTCTCGGTGTACGCATAATGAAACCTTGTTGTATCAAAAAAGGTTCATACACCTCCTCAATAGTTTCTGCACTTTCTGAAACGGCCGTGGCTAATGTTGTAATTCCCACTGGGCCCCCTTTGAACTTATCTATTATGGTAATTAAAATCTTATTATCCATTTCATCCAGTCCGTGAGCATCTACGTTAAGCGCTTTTAAACTATATTTTGCAATGGCTATATCGATTTTTCCATTACCCTTTATCTGCGCAAAATCTCGAACCCTCCGTAATAGCGCATTAGCAATACGTGGTGTCCCCCTACTCCTTCCAGCAATTTCTATAGCAGCCTCCATACTTATAGGAACCCCTAATATGTTTGAACTACGCTGGACAATAGAAGTTAATAATTCTGTAGTATAATATTGTAATCTACTTGATATTCCAAAACGAGCTCTCATAGGCGCTGTAAGCAGTCCAGATCTAGTCGTTGCGCCTATAAGGGTAAATGGTGACAAGTCAATCTGTACAGTACGAGCGTTAGGTCCCGTTTCTATCATAATATCAATACGATAATCCTCCATAGCAGAATATAAATACTCTTCAACTATAGGACTAAGTCGATGTATCTCATCTATAAATAGAACATCTCTCTCGTCAAGATTAGTGAGTAAACCAGCTAGATCACCAGGTTTGTCTAAAACTGGACCCGATGTGATTTTTATATTTACACCTAGCTCATTTGAAAGTATGTTTGCAAGTGTTGTTTTCCCTAAACCTGGAGGACCATGAAATAAGGTATGATCTAAAGCTTCTCCTCTTAAATTTGCCGCTTGTACAAAAATTTTCAAGTTTTCTAGTACCTGATCTTGCCCAGCAAAGTCATCAAAAGATAAGGGCCTCAACGCTTTCTCTATATCTACTTCTTCTCTAGAATATCCCTCGTTCGTGGGATCTAAGTGTTCGTTCATACGTACTAAGAATATTACACAAAGATAAGGAATACAATTATTGAATTGTATGAGGTTACAATTCTATCATAGGGTAAAAAGAGGCTTTCACGCTTTCGCGAAAGCAAAAAAAACCCATTCGAATTAGAATGGGTTCTTTTGAAATTTTAAGTATAAATCTTAGTGATTCATTTCTTCTTCATTGTCTTGAAGAGGAATAACTTGTGGAATATAGTCCTGACCAGCTATTACATAGTCAGATTCATCCTTATTGAGTTTTGAGTAATCATAAGGCCATCTGTGTACCTCAGGAATTGCTCCAACCCAGTTTCCGTGAATGTGCTCGTGCTCTGTTGTCCACTCTAACGTGTTTGATTTCCAAGGGTTCTTCTCACCTACCTTTCCATAGAACATTGAGTGAATGAAGTTGTAAAGGAAAACCAGTTGCGCTGCAGCTGTGATAAATGCGAATATTGATATCGCTTTATTAACATCTACTAGATCATCAAAGTATGGAAATGCCGAGTTTGTGTAATAACGTCTTGGCAGACCAGCCATACCTATAAAGTGCATAGGGAAAAATATACCATACGCGCCAATAACAGTTACCCAGAAGTGAACATAACCTAAGTTTTTATTCATCATTTTTCCCTCAAACATTTTTGGGAACCAATGATAAACTCCAGCAAATAAACCATAAAGGGCAGATATTCCCATTACTAAGTGGAAGTGTGCTACTACAAAGTATGTGTCGTGTACATTGATGTCTAGCGTAGAATCTCCAAGGATAATACCTGTAAGACCTCCTGAAATAAATGTTGATACAAGACCAATTGAGAATAGCATTCCAGGATTGAACTGGAGATTACCTTTCCACAGTGTTGTAATATAATTGAAAGCCTTTACAGCAGATGGAATTGCAATTAATAACGTAGTAAATGTAAATACAGATCCTAAAAATGGATTCATTCCAGATATAAACATATGGTGTCCCCAAACGATTGTCGAAAGGAATGCAATTGCTAAAATAGATGCAACCATTGCTCTATATCCAAAAATAGGTTTCCTCGCATTTGTCGCTATAATCTCAGATGTAATACCCAGTGCTGGAAGTAATACAATATAAACCTCAGGGTGACCTAGGAACCAAAATAAGTGCTCAAAAAGAACGGGAGAACCACCCGAATTATGTAACACCTCACCCCCAATATAAATATCTGATAGGAAGAAAGAGGTTCCAAAACTTCTATCCATTATGAGCATTAATGCTGCGGAGAGTAAAACTGGGAATGAAACCACACCAATAATAGCAGTAACAAAGAATGCCCAAATTGTAAGAGGTAGTCTTGTCATAGACATCCCTTTTGTTCTTAAGTTGATAACTGTAACAATATAATTGAGTGATCCCAATAATGAAGAAGCTATAAAAATAGCCATAGATACCAACCACAATGTCATACCCATCCCTGAAGCAGGAATACTATTAGGTAATGCTGATAGTGGAGGATATATAGTCCATCCAGCAGCAGCAGGTCCAGACTCTACAAAGAGAGACATTACCATAATTACAGAAGATATAAAAAATAACCAGTAGGATACCATATTCAAAAAGCCTGATGCCATATCTCTTGCACCAATTTGTAATGGAATCAATAGGTTACTAAATGTACCACTCAAACCAGCTGTTAATACAAAGAATACCATAATGGTACCGTGTATTGTAATAAGCGCTAGATATATATTAGGATCCATTACACCATCTTTACCCCAGTCTCCCAATAAGACTTCATAAATAGTAAATTGGTGATCTGGCCAAGCTAATTGAAGTCGGAATATGAGTGACATTCCAATTCCGATTATACCCATAATCAAACCGGTAATCAAATATTGTTTAGAGATCATTTTATGATCTGTACTAAAGATGTATTTTGTTACGAAAGTTTGCTCGTGGTGGTGATCGTGATCATCGTGACCCTGATCTGCTGTTGGTGCGTGTGCTGCCATACCTGAATACTTTAGTTAATTTTTCTTTTTCCTTTTTTTTAATCTTGAGCTGCAGCAATAGAACTGCCAAATGTTTGCTGATCTGCCATCCAGGCATCAAACTCTTCTTGAGTTTCTACAACAATTTTCATTTGCATATTATAGTGTGAAGCTCCACAAATCTTATTACATAGCAAGTAATAGTCAAATTCGTCATAAGCATCAATTGGACCATCTCCAGCTGCAATAGATGCTTTATTTTTTTCATTTCTTATCTCTTTAATGGTCGCCATTTTATCTTTCATATAATCCGTCTCACGGATTTCCTCTGTCGTTTTAGAAGGTGTGAAAGAAAACTGTGTTATCATACCCGGTACCACATTCATCTGCGCTCTAAAGTGAGGCATATACGCTGAGTGTAATACATCTTGCGAGCGGAGTTTAAAAATAACTTGGCGTCCTACTGGCAAGTGTAACTCTGTAGTGATTTTATCATCCATAGCATCTGCATCACTTTCATCAACACCTACTGTATTTGCTCCTTCAATAAATCTCACATTTGCATTACCTAAAATGTTATCTTCACCAGCATATCTTGCTTGCCATCCAAAACGTTTCGCGTAAAGCTCAACCACAATAGCGTCATCTTCTTCTTCAAAGTTCATAATATCTGACCAAGTAAACAAGCCATAAATTATTAAACCTGCCAAAACAATAACTGGAATGATTGTCCAGATAAACTCTAGCTTATCATTATCTGCATAAAAAAGCGCCCTGTTGCCTTTCTTACCTCTGTACTTATAAGCAAAATAATGTAAGAGTGCCTGAGTAACCACTTGCACAAACATAATAAGCGCTAGTGATATAAAAAGTAAATTATCATAATTACCACCGTGCTCTGAAGATGCCTCTGGTAAATAAAATTTACTGTAATAAATGAAACAGTAAGCCATTATGAAATAAAACACGATGGCAAACCAAAGCATTAACTTACCATTAATACGATTGTCTTTATCGTCTGCTACTTGTGCTGTTTCACTATTTACGTTTTTATTAAACTGTGATAGCTTAAATATCTTTGACATTTGCCAAAGCGTGACTACAAATAGAATTACTACGATGAGTGCTAATAAACCTGTCATTGCTTTCTAACTTCTTTTTCTAAATTCTAATAATGAAAGTGCTTACTTTCTTCAATAAGCGGATTACGCTTAGGCTCTAATGGACGCTTTGCAAGAGAACTGAAAACGATCAATACAAACAATCCAAAAAAGAACATAAGAGATCCTACTTCAACAAATCCAAACGACCAAACCTCTCCTACTGTACCTGGCATAACCATATTAAATATATCAACATAATGGCCTAACAAAATTACAATACCAGACATTACCACAAACCAATTTACACGCTTAAAATCACTATTCATTAATATTAAGAGTGGGAAAAGGAAGTTCATAACTAGCATCCCGAAGAATGGTAGGTTATAATCCTCAATTCGCTGAATGTAATAAGTAACTTCTTCTGGTATATTTGAATACCATATTAACATAAATTGCGAAAACCAGAGGTACGTCCAGAAAATACTGAAACCAAACATGAATTTTGCAAGATCGTGTATATGACTATCATTTACACTTTGAAGGTATCCTGCACCCTTTAAAATCATAGTGACTAATGCTATAGTTGTGATACCACAAACCATCATTCCTGCAAGAACGTACCAACCAAACAATGTACTAAACCAGTGCGGATCTATAGACATAATCCAATCCCAAGACATCATAGATTCGGTGTATAGGAAAAAGACTAAAAATGCAGCTGCAATCTTGAATGATTTTTTATGTGCTTTATTATCTGTGGCCTCATCTTGTTCCTTAGAAAATTTAACCGCAAAGAATCTATAGATATTCCAACCTGCGATAAATATTGCCGCTCTTATGAGTAACCACGGAACATTTAACCAATCTTCCTTTCCAGCGATCAATTTATCATAATTGTCACTATCTAGATCTGTAATACCTTCTGCCATCCAATGAAATAAATGGTTAAAGTGAAGACCAGAAAGCAATAATAGCACAAACATTATAATACTACCTGGTAATAAGTAACCTGTGATACCTTCCATAACACGAAGCAATAATGGGCTCCACCCAGCTTGTGATGCATATTGCACAGCATAAAAAGCAAGACACCCAAGCGATATCATAAAAAAGAAGAATGCTGCAACATAAACTGCCGACCAAGGTTTGTTATGGTAACCATCTAATAGGTGTTGATTATGCTCAGCCTCGGTCATTACGTGTCCCTCATCGTGAGAAGCAGCTTCAGGCTGACCCGCATCATAAGTATCTACGTGATTCATATCATTGTTATGAGAATCCTCGACAGAATTGTCGTGCGTTGCACCTTCAGAGTGTGAACCTCCATGATCATCACCCGAATGCATCGCTTCAATATCTGCAATTGTAGAAGGCATAAATAAAGCGTCTACAGTAAAAAGAATCGCCCCAACTACCATAAAAATGATAGCTGACAATTTTAAATTTTTAGATAATGTGTACATATCTTAAATATCGGTTGTTCCGTTAATTTTTTTAATCTTCGTTTCCTGTTGCATTCATAGGATCAGATTTAGGTCCCGGTACTTCATCTACCGCGCCCTCATTAAGATCTGTATCAATAGCTCCTTCTGTCATTTCTTCAATTATATCTTGTGCTGAAAATGCTCTCTCTGGCTTACCGTCTAAAGCATCTTTCAGACTCATTACATAATGATCAACCTGCCATAACTCCTCCTCACTCATTTGAGAAGCATAAGATCCCATTGAGTTGATACCATAATACATTACGTGATAAACACTACCTTCTGTGATAGCCCTTCCAGCATCGTTGTAAGCTGGTACTCCGAGTATTTTCTCTCTCTTACTTAACACTCCATTACCGTCACCCTTTACGCCGTGACAAATCGCACAATAAATATTATAAAGTTCATTCCCTTTTACATAATTCTCTTCATTGTAAGGAATAGGATTCGTCAAGTTCGCTTTCGCGGAAGCTTTACCTTCTATAGTGTTTTCATAATCATATGGTAACCATCCTCTCATCACAGAACCCTCTGCAGGTTTAAGCGCTTCATAATCATCTGGAAAAACTTCATACTTACCATAAGTGTCGTACGGTACAGACTCGTACATATTAGGCATGTATTGATAGTTTGGCTTACTATCATCTTGGCAAGACAAAACGCTCACTAAAACGACACATAAAACAGCTATTTTGAGTATATTTTTCATTGCGTTCTCTTAAGCTTCGTTTGCAATTAAATTAATTTCGACTGCTCCAGTTGTAACTAGGAAATCAGCGAGCTCTTGCCGGTCCTTACCAGTAGCATCAATCTCCATTAGGAAATGATCATCTGTTGTACGTATATCCGGATTCTCTGCTTTTTTAAACGGCCACAATCTACTTCTCAGATAGAACGTGATTACCATTAAGTGAGCCGCAAAAAACACTGTCATCTCAAACATAATAGGGACAAATGCAGGCATATTTTCAATATAACTGAATGATGGTTTACCTCCAATGTTTTGAGGCCAATCTTCAATCATAATGAAGTTCATCATTACTGTCGCAACTGTAATACCAACACAGCCATAAAGAAATGCTGTTATAGCGAGTCTAGTGTGAGGTAAGCCCATAGCCTTATCAAGGCCGTGTACTGGAAAAGGCGTATAAACCTCATTGATATGAAGGTGCTTTTTCTTAACCTCTTTGACTGCGTTCATTAGAACGTCATCGTCAGTATAAAGTGCGTGTATAACTGTAGATGCCATACTCATTATTTAAGTTTATTAGCTTGACCTGCCCAATCATCTCGTTCTGCACGACCCGGGAATGACCCCGTTAGATTGTCAAGTAAATTATATTCTCTAGTAGTCATTTTACTTACTTGTTCGTAAGTATAAATACCTAAAGCATTAAGTTTTTCTTCCATTTTTGGACCAATACCGCTTATCACTTTTAGGTCATCTGCCTTTTGCGTAGCTGGGTCAAATGTTCCTAAACGATCCGTAAGTGGATCAGATCCGTGGGTATCTTCGGGTATTATGACTTCTTCTTGTGTAGCGGTTTGAGCTTGCGCACTGTAAGTTCCGCCAAGGTTAATTTTAACTGGACCTCCAGAAGTTCTCGGATCTGCACCAGTACCAACTAAGGATTGTCCTGCTTCTCTCAACTTTTTGTAACGTTCTCCTGAAGACTTCATGATCGTTTTTACTTCGGCTTGTGCAATCACTGGGAATGTACGAGCATACAGCAAAAAGAGTACGAAGAAGAAACCTATAGTACCTATGAAAATACCTATATCTACAAATGTTGGTGAAAACATCGTCCAAGATGAAGGAAGATAATCACGGTGTAACGAGGTAACAATAATTACAAAACGTTCAAACCACATTCCAATATTTACCACAATAGATATGATAAA
Organism: uncultured Dokdonia sp.; assembly: GCA_963922345.1. Taxonomy (GTDB): domain Bacteria; phylum Bacteroidota; class Bacteroidia; order Flavobacteriales; family Flavobacteriaceae; genus Dokdonia. The sequence goes on from CAWUIT010000004.1 coordinate 28,341, forward strand.
GGAGAACATAATAGACCTTCTTAATTTTGGGAACCACATAAACTGTGGGGAGAAAACATTACACGTCATCATCGCCCAGTAAGACCAAGCGTAGGGACCAGTTGCTCTATTTAAAAAGGCATACTGCTCATACTCCACACCAGAATACCAAGCCATAAATA
>CAWUIT010000005.1:0-26406 GCA_963922345.1 uncultured Dokdonia sp.
AAGAAAATGAGATTATCTTAGCAGGAATTGCAGAGAATGGATACAAATTTGCAGAGCGACTTGCTCAAGTACTTAGCGATATCTCTTCAATAAACCCTGTACTCTGTAAGGTAACGATGAACAAAAAAGAACCATTAGGCACAGTACAAACAAGCCTATCCCCATCTGATTATGAGAATAAATCTGTAGTACTAATAGATGATGTACTAAATTCTGGCACAACTCTTATTTATGGAGTTAAGCATTTCCTTGATGTTCCCTTAAAAAGATTCAAGACAGCCGTCTTAATTAATAGAAATCACAAGAAGTACCCCGTAAAAGCCGATTTTAAAGGTATTTCCCTAAGTACTTCCCTAAATGAATCTGTAAGGGTTACCTTTAAAAAAGGGAATGATACGGCTGTTTTAGAATAATTTTGCTATAATCTCGGCAGTTACCTCTTCTGGGGTTTGATCGCTTACATTAATTACAACATCAGCTTGATTATAGTAGTAGCTTCTTTCAAAAAGATGTTTCCGTATGTAATCTTCTAAAACTTCATAGCTCTCTATAGTTTTAATGAGGGGCCTATGTTCTCTAGCTTCCCAAAGTGTTTTGGCTAGCTTCTTATAGTTCCAATTAAGATATACCATTTTACTTTTTGCATTTTTCAAGTGCGCTAGATTGTTACCATAGCAAGGAGTTCCTCCACCTAAAGCAACAACGATTTTAGAATCAGTAGAATTTACAAGTTTCTCAAGATGTGTGCTTTCAATTTTTCTAAAGTAGATCTCGCCTTTCTCTTCAAAAATTTGAGAAATAGTTTTTCCTTCATTAGACTCTATATATGAGTCAAAATCTAAAAAAGTACAAGATAATTTGTTTGCTAAAAGAGGTCCAATGGTCGATTTTCCAGAACCCATGTAACCTGCTAAAAAAATTTTCATAAGTAAACTCGTTGATTTACAAAGGTATTCTAAGTCTTAAAAAAAAAGATAATTAATTTTCCAAAAAAGGCTTGGCAGAACTAATTAAATGTCTGTATATTTGCACCCGCATTCAGGCAATGACCTGGTAGCTCAGTTGGTAGAGCATCTCCCTTTTAAGGAGAGGGTCCTGGGTTCGAGCCCCAGCCAGGTCACAAAAAAGACTTCTATTTCTAGAAGTCTTTTTTTATTTCTTCTATTTACTTTTTAGACTCTAAACTGTTATAAAAAGTGAGACGCCTTACTGTTTTGCGTAATATTTATCACGCAACCAAAATGAGACTTTAACCAATAGTATAAGGGCTGGAACTTCTACCAATGGTCCAATAACACCTGCAAATGCTTGTCCAGAATTAAGTCCAAAAACTGCGATTGAAACAGCGATAGCAAGCTCAAAATTATTTCCAGCAGCTGTAAATGCTACAGACGTTGTCTTATCATACGTTGCGCCAGTTGCTCTAGTCACGAAAAAACCTATAATAAACATCAATGTAAAATAAATCAATAAGGGTATCGCTATTATAAGTACATCCATTGGTATTTGAACAATAAGCTCTCCTTTGAGAGAAAACATAACCACAATGGTAAAAAGTAAAGCAATGAGTGTCATTGGAGAAATGGCAGGTATAAATGTATTGGTATACCAAGCCTCACCCTTCCATCTCACAAGGATTGTCCTACTTAGAATTCCAAGCACGAATGGAATACCTAAGTAAATAGCAACACTTTCTGCAATAGTCGCAATAGGTATATCTACGATAGCGCCTTCAAAACCAAAATAAGGAGGCAAGACAGTAATGAAAATCCACGCATAAAAACTATACGCAAAAACTTGAAATATACTGTTGAGTGCAACCAGACCAGCTCCGTATTCTGTGCTACCTTCTGCAAGATCATTCCAAACAAGCACCATGGCAATACAACGTGCCAGACCTATCAAAATAAGTCCCACCATGTATTCTGGATATTCTCTTAAAAATATAATAGCTAGCAGGAACATTAATACTGGACCTACTACCCAATTCAAAATAAGTGAGATAGAAAGAATTTTGGTATTTCTAAACACCTTAGGCAATAACCTATAGTTCACTTTAGCCAGAGGTGGATACATCATTAAAATTAACCCAATTGCTATAGGAATATTTGTACTCCCTTTACTATAAGCACTTATACTTTCAGGAACAGATGGAAAAAAATAACCAGTCGCAACTCCTACAGCCATTGCTATAAAAATCCATAAGGTGAGGTTACTATCTAGAAAACTTAATTTTTTTGGAGCCATTCTATGATTTTATTTGAGAAAATATATAATACATTTCTAAAGCGATTTGTAGGCTACGCTCCATATATTTTTCGGCTTGTAATGGGGTATTATCAAATACCTTGGGATCTTCATATGTCACTGGGATGCGTACTGTGGCGCCAGCGATAAACGGACAAGCCTCGTTTGCCGAGTCACACGTCATCACTGCGGCAAAATCATTTTCTGGATTGAAGGACGCATCTAGTGTCTTTGAAAACCCAACAATGGGATGTTCATTTTTTGCATATTTAATGCTGTAAACTGGATTGTTACCTTCAGAAAGTTTTTCAATATTAAATCCAGAATTTTTTAAAGTTTCTACAACCATAGTAAATAAGGCAGTACGTTCTGTTCCGGCTGAATAGCAGTGTACGTTGTCAATCTCAAAATAATGAGCCATAGTCTGCGCCCATATCTGAGATAGATGACTCCTACGAGAATTATGAGTACAAATAAAATTAATTCTTATTGTTTCATTACTAATCTTTTTATTTTGAATAAATTCAACTAAAGGATTCAAAATCTCCCTACGCTCTTCGGTGAGTATAGCTGTATTAAAATTTTGAATAAGCGAGTCTATTTCTGGAAACAATTTTGATCTTAAGGGTGTCATATGTCTGTAATTTAAACTTAGCAGCAACCACTTCCAGGGGCGCAGCTGGACTCGCTAGGTGTTAAGACTTTTTCTTCAGGAATATTACAAGCGTTTCTCGCAAGACAATCTGTTTCCTTTGTAGTTAATAGAAAATGATTTCCATCGTAGTCTAATCCAAATTTTCTGATAGTATCTCCTTGATATTCTACCTCTATCTCAAGATCCCCTATATTCAAAATTTTTTCAGACATTTCTATGATGCTTAAGAGTTTGTCTGGATGCAATCTATGGTCATAGTCATCTGCATTCCACAATTGGAAGTTTGCAACTTCTTCGTTGCGCACAGTACCCCCACAATCTATAAAGTGTTTTGTGATTTTACCCACTTCAGTTACGTGAAAGTGGTTAGGGACTAACTCGCCATTAGGTAGTTGAAACGCGATCGTTTCTCTTTCGCGTAAGCGGTCTTTAATTTCTGAGAGTTTCATAGATTTTCTGTTTTATGAGTTTACAATCAATTGATTTAACAACAATCTGTTTGAGTAATATCTTGATTTAAAAAATGATTCATTGTTTCCTTCATCGCCACCCAATTTTCTACATCTATACAATAACAAACACTGGTGCCGTCTACAGTTCCTTTAATGAGTCCTAAAAGCTTCAATTCTTTTAAATGTTGAGAGATAGTAGGTTGTGCAAGCCCTATCTCATCTACAAGATCACCGCAAACACAGCTATTTATTTTAAATAAATGTTCTAATATGGCTACACGAGCTGGATGCCCAAAGGCCTTTGCTATCAATGCTATTTGGTTTTGTTTATCTGTAAATATTTCAGTTTTAGCCAGTCCCATATCCTTTAATTACTTAATTGCAATATTACGATTAATAATCGATATTAAAGTTTTTTATTAAAGAATATCCCTCTTAAACTTTACAATTTTTACACCTCATCTTCATTTTGTAAACACGTAAACTTTACACAAAAAATTATCTAGAGGTATCTAGTGACTTATTGAAATTGTTCTTACTTTTGCACGCAATCTTGAAAAATTACCATTTCCTGTTTCTAGATATTGAAGCTTTAATGGATAAGTAATGTTTAAGATAGTTAAAACCTTTCTACCCGGGTGCTGAAATTGGTAGACAGGCACGGTTGAGGGCCGTGTGCACTAGTTGCGTGTGGGTTCAAGTCCCATCCCGGGTACAAAAAAGAGCTAGCTATCGAGCTAGCTCTTTTATTTTATAGCCTTACCTCTTTGGTAACACTATAAAATTACAACTACTCGATTCTTCTTGACTGTTTGAGAATTTTATTAAAATGGAATTCTATTATAAACTATTGCGGGTTATTTCTATTATAATTTTTCTCGCTTTCGCGAAAGCGTTAATTTCTCAATCAATTTTGTTTAAATTTTAATATATCATTGTTAAACAAAAAGGATTATTTACTTATTTTTACTCCTTAAGAGAGAGGTTTATGAAAAATGTTGTAAAAACGAAATTTAGTATTAAAGATCTTGAGAGCCTAAGCGGTATTAAAGCGCATACCATACGCATTTGGGAAAAAAGATACAATCTTCTAGAACCACAACGTACAGAGACAAACATACGCACCTATACACTAAGCGATTTGCAGAAACTGCTCAACGTTGTTTTTCTAACTGAAAATAAATTTAAAATTTCAAAAATTGCAAAGCATTCTACTAAAGAAATAGCTGGGCTTGTTGCAAAAATTATCACTGAGACTGGTGAATCAAATGAAAATCACGCTATAAATTCTTTTAAAATAGCAATGATGAATTTTGACCAGAATCTCTTTCATAAAACATTTAATGCCTTAAATGAACAAAAGTCTTTTAAGGATATATTTTATGAAACCTTTGTACCGCTCATGCACGAAATTGGGCTGCTATGGCAAACAGATACTATCAATCCTTCTCATGAACATTTTATATTTAATCTTATTAAACAAAAGATTCTAATCAATATCGAGCGAACTCAAATTAATGTTCCGCCATTGAAGGATAAGACCTTTTGTCTCTTTCTTCCAGAGAATGAGATTCACGAGTTAGGATTATTATTCTTGAATTATGAGCTAGTCTCCCACGGATATAAGGTTATTTATTTAGGACAAAGCATTATGCTCTCAAATCTTAAATATTTATCTATAAATCATCCTAATCTCTCCTTTGCCTCTTACTTTACAGTAAATCCAACAGAGGGTGAGTTGCCTCAATATTTTAAAGATTTTAATGCTGTTTTTGAAGATCAAGTTTTTGATTTATATGTTTTAGGTGCGATGACAAGCAAGATTGACGAAACAAATCTTCCAGATAATATTCACCCTATGTTTAGTATACGTGAATTTGTAAATGTGATAAAACAGCCAAAAAAAGTATATGCCTAAAAAAATTATAATCATCGGCTCTGGGTTTTCATCCCTATCGGCTGCAAGTTACCTAGCAAAACAAGGTCACGACGTACATCTTTATGAGAAAAATGAGTCTTTAGGAGGGCGTGCAAGACAGCTTAAGAAAGATGGTTTTACGTTTGACATGGGGCCTAGTTGGTACTGGATGCCCGATATTTTTGAGAAATTTTTTAAGGATTTTGATAAAACAGTTTCAGACTATTATCAATTAGAAAAACTCGATCCGGCATATCAAGTTTGGTTTGCAGATGATGTGGTAACTATAGGTGATACCCTAGATAAAATTGCTGTAGAATTTGAGCGCATTGAACCAGGAAGTTCACCTGCACTCAAAAAATTCATAAAAAAGGCTGGTGTTAATTATGACATTGCTATTAATGATGTTGTTAATAAACCAGGCCTATCACCACTAGAGCTTGTTACTCCTGAAACTGCCGTTCGAGTAAATCAATTTTTTAAGACTATTAGTCAGGACGTAAGAAGCGCTTTTAAAAATGAAAAGCTCGTTTCTATCTTAGAGTTTCCCGTTTTATTTCTGGGAGCAAAACCTAATAAAACGCCTGCATTCTATAGATTTATGAACTATGCAGATTTTGGTTTAGGTACATGGCATCCTAAAGGCGGTATGCATCAGGTTATTAAAGGTATGATTACTCTGGCGGAGTCTTTAGGTGTTATAATGCACACTAAATCTGGAGTAGAAAAGATACTTGTTGCAAATGGTACTATTAAAGGTATTCAAGTAGCAGGTAAAAACATAGAGGCAGATATTGTTGTAAGTGGTGCAGATTATCATCACTCAGAAACATTGCTAGAACCACAATACAGACAGTACACAGAAAAGTACTGGGAATCAAGAGTTTTTGCACCGTCATCTTTGCTTTTCTATGTAGGTTTTGATAAGAAATTTGATCGTGTTGCACATCATAACTTATTTTTTGATACAGATTTTGATGAGCACGCTCGGACAATTTATGATGATCTTGCTTGGCCAGAAGAACCTCTTTTTTATGCAAATTTCCCATCTGTAAATGATGAAACTATGGCACCTGATGGCAAGGAAAATGGCTTTTTCTTAATACCTATAGCCCCTGGTGTAGAAGATACACAAGTTCTGAGGGATCAGTATTTTGATATTATTATGGAAAGATTGGAGCGACTTTCAAATCAAAATTTTAGAAGCCACATCATCTTTAAAGAGTCTTTCTGTGTGAAAGATTTTATAAGTGAGTACAATAGTTTTAAAGGAAATGCATACGGGATGGCAAATACTTTGAAGCAAACTGCTTTTCTTAGACCAAATTTAAGAAGCAAAAAAGTGAAAAATTTGTATTTTACAGGACAGTTAACGGTACCAGGGCCTGGAGTTCCCCCAGCTTTAATATCTGGTAAGTTAACATCTCAATTGATAGCAAATAATAAATAAGTACATGAAATCATTGTTTGACACGGTATCTAGGCAATGTAGCAAGGTTGTTACACAGTCGTACAGTACCTCATTTGCGAGCGCGACAAAGATGCTTGCACCGTCCATTCGTCAGGACATTTATAATATCTATGGTTTTGTGCGCTTTGCAGATGAGATCGTAGATTCTTTTCACGATTATGATAAGCCAGTTCTTTTCAAAAGATTTGAAAGCGATTTAGAAAATGCATTAACTGATAAAATAAGTCTAAACCCGATACTCAATGCTTTTCAAGAAACGGTGCATAAATATAAGATTGAAACACACCTTATAGACGCCTTCATGAAAAGTATGAGACTTGATCTTACAAAATCTGAATACCTTACAGACCAAGAGTACAAAGACTATATATATGGTAGTGCAGATGTGGTAGGTCTTATGTGCCTAACAGTTTTTGTAAATGGTGACCGTGCACAGTATGAAGCATTAAAGGAAAGTGCCATGAGCTTAGGCTCTGCCTTTCAAAAAGTAAACTTTTTAAGAGACCTTAAGGCAGATTTTGAAGGTTTGAGCAGGACTTATTTCCCTAATACCAACCTTTCAGAACTTGATGAAGAATCTAAGCAACGTATTATAGCCGAGATTGAAGAGGATTTTGCAAGAGGCCTTTCTGGAATTAATAAACTTCCTATCGAGGCAAAATTTGGAGTCTATACAGCATACCGCTATTACCGTAAACTCCTAACAAAATTAAAAAGAGTTCCTTCTGCCGAAATAAAGAATACCCGCGTTAGAGTACCAGATTATGTTAAAGCATCTCTACTCGCACGCAGCTATGTAAAATATCGTTTAAACCTTATATAAAGAATTTAATAAAATGCAAATTGTACTTTGGATCCTAGTGTTTTTAATGACATTCGCTGTTATGGAATTTCTTGCTTGGGCAACCCATAAATATGTGATGCACGGATTTTTATGGTCGCTACATCAAGACCATCACCATAAAAAACATAATTCCTGGTGGGAAAAAAATGATCTATTTTTTATTTTCTATGCATTAGTATCCATAGGCTGTTTTCTTTTATGGAGTTTTGAGGGCGTATGGATTGGACTACCCATAGGCTTTGGTATTTTTGCATACGGTCTAGCTTATTTTGGTGTACACGATATCTTTATACACCAGCGATTCAAAATGTTTCGTAAAGCAAATGGCTGGTATGGTAAAGCATTGAGAAGAGCTCACAAAATGCATCATAAACATTTAGGGAAAGATGACGGAGAGTCTTTTGGCATGCTATTACCACCTCTTAAATATTTTAAACAAGCTAGAGCTAGTAAAAGATAAAAATAAAGCCACTTAGAGATAAGTGGTTTTTTTACGCTTTCGCGAAAGCGTAACTCATATCCTCAATCGATCCATTAACTAAAATGCAAATAACTTCACTAGTAACCGGAGGCGCTGGCTTTATAGGAAGTCACGTATCTCGACATCTCATACAGCTGGATCATAAGGTGCTTATCCTAGACGATCTATCTGGTGGTTTTGTTGAAAACATACCTCCCAGCGCGATTTTTATTAAGGGTTCAATAACAGACAGCGCATTAATTGCCAAAATTTTTTCTCAATATAAGATTGATTATGTATACCATCTAGCCGCTTACGCTGCTGAGGGACTTAGTCATTTTATAAGAAGATACAACTATCACAACAACCTTATAGGAAGCGTAAACCTCATAAACGCCGCTGTAAACCACGGAGTTAAAAAATTTATTTTTACCAGTTCTATTGCCGTATATGGCACGCAAGAAGTACCACTCAAAGAGTCTCAAAAACCACAACCAGAAGATCCTTATGGCATAGCCAAATATGCTGTCGAAATGGACCTTATGAGTGCAAATCAACTTTTTGGTCTTGATTATATCATTTTTAGACCTCATAATGTTTATGGTCCAAATCAAAATATAGGTGACACCTACAGAAATGTAGTGGGAATATTTATGAACCAACTATTAAAGGGAGAGGCTCTTACCGTATTTGGCGATGGGGCGCAATCTCGTGCCTTTACCTATATAGAAGATATTGCTCCATGTATTGCAGAGAGTTACGCTTTCGCGAAAGCGAATAATCAAATCATTAATATAGGTGCAGATCAAGAATTTACAGTAAATCAACTTGCCACCGAAGTTATGCGTGCAATGGATACTAAAAAAGAGGTCAAACATCTCAAACAGCGTATGGAAGTAGTGCACGCATATGCCGATCATTCTAAATTTAAGAGCATTTTCAACCCCATATCAGAAACTCCACTTTCTCTAGGCCTTTCTAAAACTGCACAATGGGTAAAGTCTCACGGGGCAAGAGAAAGTAGTACTTTTGACAATATAGAAATTAGAAAAAAACTTCCTAAATCTTGGCAATAACACAACCACTCGTTTCCATAATTATGGCCGTAAAAGATACGGCGCCCTATTTACACGATTGTCTAAACTCTATTATCAATCAAACGTATCAAAATTGGGAACTTATTGCAGTAAATGATCACTCTACAGATCAAACTCCCCAAATTCTTGATGAATTTGCAAGAAAAGATTCTCGCATTAAAGTGTTTCATAGTTCTGTACCAAAATTAATTCCAACACTTCAATGTGGGTATAAAGAAGTAAAAGGTACGCTCATTAATCGTATGGATAGTGATGATAAAATGCCAGATTACAAAATCGAAGTGCTCGTACACGAGTGGAATAAATATGGAAAAGGCCACGTCATAGCTGGAGGAACTGAACATTTTGTAGATGAGGGACAAGTAGGAGATGGATTTTTGAGATATGAGCGATGGCTTAATACGGTAGCACGTACAAGTACACATTATGAACAGATATACAAGGAGTGTGTCATACCATCCCATTGCTGGCTCATACATAGGGATGATTTTGATGCAATCGGTGCTTTTGATCCTATTGTCTATCCAGAAGACTATGATTTATGCTTTAGAATGTATAGACAAGGTTTAAAAGTAATAGGTATTGATAAAATACTCCACTACTGGCGTGACCGGTCTAACAGGATCTCCCGCACTTGGGATGAGTATAAAGACAACCGCTATTTTGACTTAAAAATGCGCTTCTTTTATGAGATCGACAGGGATAGATCAAGGCCTCTTGTGCTTTGGGGAGCTGGGAGGAATGGAAAAGATATGGCAAAACTCTTACAGAAATATGATGATAAATTTCATTGGGTTTCTAATAATACAAAACAAATAGGAAAAGATATCTACACGGTGAGAATGCAATCCTTCTCTGAAATTCCAACTATCAAAAATCCACAAATAATGATAGTTGTTTCGTCACCAGAAGGAAAAAAGGAAATACAGCAATATTTGCACCTTTGGGGTAAAAAACCAGTAAAAGACTATTGGTTTTTTGCTTAGGAAGCGACTTGCTAAACTTTTGACATTCTATTTCGTCGGTATGAGAATAAGTTTTTCTTGAGGATTTATAAGATATTGGGCGCCATTTTCTGTAACTACGGCCATCTCTTCTACCGAAATAGTTTTAATACCCCCATTTTCTAATTTCCAAGCGTGAAAACCATCAAAGGCAAAGGTCATCCCTTCTTTTAATATTTTTTCTGAAGCCGGCCTTACGTGTGACGCTTGAGAACCACCTAGATTAGGACCTACATCGTGCGCCACATACCCTACAGGATGACCTGTGCTCCACATTACATAATCAGATCCAGCTTTATCCATTAAAATGCGCTGCGCACGATCTACGTCTACACCTTTAACACCTGGTTTCATTGCGGCTAGCGCCGCACGATTACCAGCTTTACTACCCTCCCAGTATCGCTGGATATCTTCTGGAGCTTTATCTTCACCTTCTTTTAAGACATAAGCAAATCGCTGGATGTCACTTACCCACCTATCATAGATTTTAATTCCAAAGTCTATTTGTATAACATCTCCGGGCATAATCACTTTTTGTGTGGCGTGAGAATGCCCGCGATCAGGACCTGAATTTACATTAGGATTTTGATCAGATGCCCATCCGTCTTTTACTCCATAAGTTGCCATTTTCTTTTTGAGAAATTTTGCAATATCAGCATCGGTAGAAACTCCAGGAATAACTTGTCTATAGGCTTCAATCTGCCAGTCGGCTGTGAGTTGAGCGGCTCTTTTAAGAAGGGCGACCTCTTGAGGTAATTTTATGGATAGCCATTCATACACAACTTCCTCAGAAGATACCAGATGGTTTGAAAGATCACCTAAGGATTCTGTTAATTCTATCCATTGCGAGTGTGTGAGACCATCTGCAATAGCGTTAGTAGAAGATGTGTTGATTGCAATTTTTTCAAATGCTTTCGTTTTTAAAAACTTTGAAGCCTCCTCTATCGCAGAGGTTCCTCTGGCAACACTTACAACTTGATCGTGAATGTTCAAGTCATTAAGAGCCGTAGCCTCCCCAGAAGGAGAAAACACTTTAGAGTGGAAATCCTTATCATCATTGTAAAATAAAAATACAGCCGTTCCTCCCGCATTTTCACCTCCTATATGATCTGCAATGGGATCATTATTATTTTCTCTACAAATCACTAGCCAGCAATTAACATTTGCAGCTTCTAGTGCTACTGGTAGCAACTTGTTTATCCGTTCTTTCCTTATTTCTGGCCAAGGATTCTCTCCCCAATACTTCTCTGGATTTATAGCGACGTCTTCTTGAGCTCTAATCAAAGAGGTTGAGCAAAACGCGATGGCTAGAAAAAGATATACTGACTTTAACATAAAATGATTATTTAAAAATGAAAGATAATTAATCTACTACAACGTATACAACTATTACAATCAGAAAACAATTCACTTTGCAGAGATTTCATTTAGCGTATTCTTTAATAAGGTTTTAAAGCAAGAAAAGCGAACGTCATCCAAGAAGAGCAAATGCCATAAAACCTCTTAAAAATAATTCTTACATTACGGTATAAATTTAATTTTATGCAAATAAAAGAATCTTCTGAGGTGTATGATGTCATCATTGTAGGCACCGGCGCAGGCGGTGGGATGGCTACAAAACAACTGGCAGATGCTGGTTTTAATATAGCAGTTGTAGAGGCTGGTCCTTTTTTTGATCCAGCAGATCCTAAAACTATGACGCAAATGAAATGGCCGCACGCATCACCTAGACGCGGTGCCGGTACTACCCGACCCTTTGGAGAATTTGATATGGCCTATGGTGGGTGGGAGATTGAAGGAGAACCCTACACCCACGAGGAGGGAACAGACTTTAGGTGGTTCCGGTCACATATGCTAGGTGGTCGCACCAATCACTGGGGCCGTATATCTTTGCGATTTGGCCCAAAAGACTTTAAGGGAAAAACTCGTGATGGCCTAGGAGAAGACTGGCCTTTGAGTTATGAAGACGTGAAGCCGTATTATGATAAAGTAGATAAGCTCATTGGAGTTTTTGGAACCAATGAAGGTTTAGAAAATGATCCTGATGGTTTCTTTCTACCACCACCAAAACCTAGATTACACGAGTTATTTTATATTCAAGGTGCAAAAAAATCAGGTATTCCGGTAATCCCAGGCCGCCTATCTATGCTCACAAAACGTATAAATAATGAGCGTGGTGTATGCTTTTACTGTGGGCAGTGTTCAAGATCTTGCTCTGCTTATGCAGACTTCTCATCGGGAAGTTGCCTTATTTTTCCAGCTCAAAAAAGCGGTGGTAAAGTTCGCCTTTATACAAACTGCGTCGTAAGGGAAGTAACGACCAATAATGAAGGCAAAGCCACAGGTGTTTCTTATTTAAGTAAAGATGACAGGCGTGAATATAAACTAAAAGCAAGAGTGGTAGTACTGGCTGCCTCTGCCTGTAGCTCTGCTCGTATTTTGTTAAATAGCAAAAGTGAGCAGCACCCTAATGGATTAGGTAATAGTAGCGATCACGTGGGAAAATATCTACACGACTCTACGGGATCCAGTAGAGCTGGTTTTATTCCAGCTTTAATGAACAGGAAGATATCTTATAATGAAGATGGTGTAGGTGGGATGCACGTATACTCACCCTGGTGGGGAGATAATTCTAAGCTAGATTTCCCACGTGGATATCACATAGAGGTTTGGGGAGGTATGGGTATGCCTAATTATGGTTTTGGTTTCAACGCAAATGAGTTTAATAAATTCTTTGGGACTAAAGTGGGCGGCTATGGCGATGTTTTGCGAGATGATGTAAAAAAATACTATGGCTCTGTAATAGGTTTTGGAGGTCGTGGAGAAGGTATTGCTCGCATAGATAACTACTGTGAGATCGATGAGACCACAGTTGATCAGTACGGTATTCCCGTTTTAAAATTTAATTACAAATGGAGTGATTACGAGCGTAAGCAAGCGATACATATGCAAGACACATTTGAAGAACTTATACACAATATGGGCGGTGAGGTTTTAGGCGATCGCCCCGGTGGACCAGACAATGGCTTAAACAAACCTGGCGAAATTATTCACGAAGTAGGCACCACACGTATGGGTACAGACCCTAAGACGAGCGTTACTAATAAGTTTAATCAACTGCACGATGTAGATAATGTTTTTATTGTAGACGCCGGACCTTTTGTATCTCAAGCAGATAAAAATTGTACTTGGACGATTCTGGCGCTTTCGTGGCGAGCATCAGATTATATAATTGAACAATTAAAACAGCAAAATATATAAGCATTACGCTTTCGCGAAAGCTAAAAAAGCATTTATATGGATAGAAGAAAAAGTATACAAACGATGCTCTTGGGAGCAGGAGCAGTGGGATTAGGCCTACATAGTTGTGTAAGTGAAGGAGAGCCTGAACTCGACCAACAAATTATCACTAGTGCAGATGATTACTTTGGGAGGACTCCAGAAGAACTCGAGCGCATTGAAAAACTAAATGCTGAGCAACTTTTCAATGAACATGAGCTAGAAACTTTGGCTATATTATGCGAGGTTATTTTACCTCCAAAGCCTGATGTCGGAGGCCCATTAGAAGCAGGTGTGCCAGCGTTTATAGAATTTATAGGAAAAGATATGCCTAGAATGCAAAACACATTACTAGGCGGTTTGCTTTGGCTTGACAATCAATCTCTTGAAAAGTATAAGAAGGATTTTAAAGCGCTCTCGCTAGCGGAGCAACAAGTGATACTCGATCCAATCGCTTTTTATGACCCTGAGATTCCATCTAGCAAAAGACCTTTTGAGGTACAATGGTTCAGCCTTATGCGCAATCTAACAGTAACTGGATATTATACCTCAGAATGGGGTATTAAAGATTTAGGTTATAAAGGGAATCAACCTAATGTTTGGGATGGCGTTCCTCAAGATATACTAGATCAACACGGAGTATCTTATGATCCTGAGTGGATTGCAAAGTGTATTGACCAAAGCACTAGAGGAGAAATCGCAACTTGGGACGATAATGGGAATTTGCTCACATAACGTATGAAATAGCATCCGTGTATGACTTATAATAAAAAGGAATTACGATTGATATTAAACGTATAACGAACTAGAGAAGATAGTAACATCCATCTGAACAGATGCTACTGTTTAAAAAATGAATTTAAAGAATTATTACTTTAAGATAATAAAGTAAAATACCGCCTAGATTTAATTATACAGTCTAGCTTCTAGAAAGCCTCTGCAATCCCTAAATAAAATTCATAAGAACCTCTACCTACTCCAACGTCAAAGCGTAGGTTGAGATTTTCTTTTTTATCAATCTTAAAACGGAAACCAGCTCCATAAGTAGGTTTCAGATTTTTAAATTGGAAATCTCCCACCTCGTTATAAACATCGCCCGCACCTAGAAATGCCACTGCTCCAAAACGCGAATCTCCAAATGTAGTTCTATATTCTATTTGACTAGCAAGAAGATCTCTATCAACATATCGCCCTTCTCTATAACCTCTCATAACCTCACTACCTCCTAAAAAAGAATATTCTGAAAAAGGTAAGCCACCGCGTGTAAATCTCCCTACAAATTGAAACGCAAGTATATCATCCTTAGTAGAAAAAGGTTTGAAATAGTGTCTTAGATCAAATCGAGTTAAATTGAATTTATGTGTTCCTCCCAATGCTTCAAAGTATTGCCCACGTGTAAACTCAAAATACCATCCATTTTGCGCATTAAGAACATTATTTCTACTATCATAAAGTGCAGCCGCCTCGACACCAAGGGAGGTAGATCCATCATAACCATCTGGTCTATTTTGATCTATCAACTTACCTTCCTCAATCTCAACATCATAAATTTGATTGTAACGCACCCCAGCTCCTATAAAAAGGTACCGTGTAAAAGCTTGCTTTAAAAATATAGGCTCTACAAGAACTTGGTAATAATTATATTCTTCTTCTGCAGTATCAGAGGTGTTACCTCCTATACCGTAATAAAGTCTTGGGTAATTTTGAAATAATATATTTCCCTCAATTACCCATTTTTCTTGATTTGTGAATATTTCAAAACCAGAATACAAAAAAAACTGACTATTGAGCGTGTATTGCAATGTAATAGGCATATTTGAAACTCGAGTTTCCTCACCACTACCATTAAATTTAAAAAGATATTTTGCACCTGTCCCAAAGGCAAAACTTGTCTCAGGGCTATAGCTCACCACTGGAGCTGCAATAAACTTGGAGAGATAGCGAGTCGAGTCTTTTTCGACAGCTTTTCTATTTGGATAAAAAGTGAAAAACTCTTTTATATTTTCAAAATCTTGTGCTTTTACCGACTGACTACCACTTGCAAAAACAAGTACTAATAGGGCAATGAACAAAATTTTACGCGAAGGAAAATTCATTTTCAAAGTGCTATTTTTGACAAAGATAAATAGACACTCAATAATCTATAGCTCTTTACATTGATTTTGTGATAATATTAATATCAGTCAGTTAACAATTGCTTGTCACAATCTTTCAAAACTCCAGATACTATGCTCAATATTGTCCTTATACATCCAGAAATTCCTAATAATACTGGAAATATAGGTAGACTAGCACTGGGGTCTAATTGTAAATTACATCTTGTAAAACCGTTTGGATTTGAAATAAATGACAAGCGCCTCAAGAGGGCAGGTTTAGATTACTGGCAACATCTGGATGTCATATACTATGACAGCATAGAAGATTTTTTCTCTAGAAATACAACAGAAAAAATGGCCTTCCTCTCTAGTCATGCAACAAAGTCACATTATGAGATTCCATTTGAAGAAAATCTTTTTTTAATTTTTGGTAAGGAATCAAAAGGATTACCAGATGAGATTACTGGTAATTATACCAGCCAATTATATAAAATACCTATGTTCAATGACCACATAAGGAGTTTCAACCTAGCAAACGCCGTTGGGATTGTGGTTTATGAAGGGATTAGGCAGCTATATCGTAAATAGCAAAATATTATTGAGTATCGCTTACTCAATAAAATTATTGACATTAAGCTTATCAATCATTTCTTGACTTATCTGCCCATCATAAACACCATAGGCATCTACCAACAATCCTTTAGTGCCGTCTCCACATTCTACAGCATAGAGTATAGAGTTGTCTCCTGTACTACTCATTCCCTCAAATCGAAAATAGCGAACAACATCGAGCTCTCCAGCCTTCCATTGTTTTTTCAAATTTTTGGATTCAATACCATCTGCTACGAGGTTAAAATCTTCTGTAAAGCCCTCTTTCTGTAGATCTTCTATTGCTAGTGAGAGCGTATCATATCCTTTTTTCATAATCTAATCTTTAGTTATCTCTTAAAGATAATTAGACCACGAAGTATAACCAAGGTTTTTAAGAAAGTTTAGTATTTAGCTAAACCAATGTTATCACAGTAAATTCACCTCCTAGCGGGTCAAGAGCGTCTATAAGCTCAGGGATTAAATCTTCACCATAGTCAAGATAAAATTGTGAAAAATTAGTGTTACGCTCTTGTAAACTTTGTAAAGGAAAGAGCTCATTTTGCAAATCGACTAAGCGTTGTACGTGATCACTTAGTTTGCGCTTCTGAGCACGTAACAAGCGGCTTTCTAAATTATCTAGCCCTTTAAGCTGCTTTACTTCTTGAGCTTTTACTGCCCCTAAAAAACTCTCATCGGTTTCTTCTGCAAGGAGATGTAACGCTCTAAACTGCTCTTTTAAAAGACTACGCTGCTCAGAAAAGTCTATTTCAATATTAGAAACTGAGCGAATTTTACGATTGATTAATTCATTTTGTTTGAGAAACAAGTTAGGTAATGAGACTCCAAGATTTTCAGCCTTTTTGCGTTGTTTTTCCGTGCGTATGAGTCCAGAATTACGAAGTAGTAAACTAGGAAATGGAATCCTCACGTCTTCAAAATATTCTTTAAGCTGAAACCAATATGCTAGTTCTCCACCACCGCCTACGTAGCAAAGATTAGGTAAAATTACTTCTTGATATAAGGGTCGTAATAATGCATTGGGTGAAAACCGTTCTGGATATGTTGCTACTTCTTCAAGCATTGCCTCCTCACTGAAACGGTTTTCTGTATTATTAATATAATACTCATTTTCTGCTTTTACAATACGCTCCCGTATGCTATCCTTGATATAGAATAAATTTATCTCTCGAGGATATACTTGCTCCGGGTATCCCAGCGCAGTAAGTTTTTTAGTTTGTGCTGTCACATTCTTATAACTCACATTTTCAAGCAACTCGCGTTTTACATAAGGTGCAAATAACTCCTTGAGTTTTGCATCATTACCATCTACAATTATGAGACCGTATTCTTTAAATAACGCATTCCCTAGATAGCGTGTAGCATCAGCAAGGTTATGGTGTTTTAAATATGCATTTTCAAATAACTCTATGAGATACTCCGCATTTTTTGAAGATCCTAATTGTGTTTTAAATAATTCTAAAACTTTCTCAAGACCATCTGTGGTAAGCTCACCAACAGCGCCACTTGCCTCTCGATTCCATTGTATTTTTTTTCCTTGAAAATTGAAATAATTAATCTCGTCAAAATCGTGATCTTCAGTCGCCATCCAATAGATAGGTACGTAATTACGCTCACTATCTTTTTCTTCTAATTCTTTACACAGATTAATAACAGAAATTATTTTATATAAAAAATAGAGTGGTCCCGTAAATAAATTGAGTTGATGACCAGTTGTAATGGTAAATGTATTTTCCTCTGCGAGACGTTCTAAATTAAGCTGTGTAGATGCAGAGATGTCCGTATTTGCATATTGTGCGATTAGGGCTTGATGTAATCGCTTTCGCGAAAGCGTATCATAGCTACTCCCCTTCTCTTTTGCCTGCTCCATAAGATTAGCTACTGTAGGGAATCTATGATAAAAGGGCTGTAACGTTTCTTTTCTATCTAGGTAATCAGAAATCAAAGCAGAAAAATACCCCGTTTCTTGATAAGGTAGACAGTCGGTTGGCATATAGTAGTTCTTTTAATGTAAATATAAACGGAGCAAATAGTGGCTTTTCCCAAATTTACGTTAAAACGATGATTTGAAACGACTCGTTTTTAGTAGCTTTAGCTTTTACCTAAAACCCAGTCGATGCGCTATTATTACCATTTCATACTTCTTTTCCTATTCACAACGTTAGTTACTGCTCAAGTACAATCTCCTGCCGAATTTTTAGGGTATGAAATTGGAACGCAATTCTCGCGACACGCAGACGTAGTACGTTATTTTGAACACGTAGCAAGCAATAGCGATCTGGTGACCTATCAGACATACGGCAAAACAAATGAGCGACGCCCACTTACCTATGCAGTGGTAACTTCAAAAGCAAATCACGCAAATCTGGAAGCCATACGAGAAGCAAATCTTACACAGACAGGTATTAAAAAAGGAGTATCTACCACTGCAGATAAGGCCATTGTCTGGTTGAGTTATAATGTACACGGGAACGAAGCTTCTTCTACAGAGGCATCGATGGTCACACTTTATGAACTTATTACAGAAAGAGAAGACTGGCTAGATAATACAGTGGTGATTATTGATCCTTGTATAAATCCAGATGGACGTGATCGTTATGCAAATTGGTTTAACCAAGTAGTCTCCACTCCATACGACCCTCTCCAAATCGCTGCAGAACATAATGAACCGTGGCCAGGTGGACGCCCTAACCACTATCTTTTTGATCTCAATCGCGACTGGGCTTGGGCATCGCAAGTAGAAACCCAACAACGCCTTAAGGTCTATAATAAGTGGATGCCACACGTACACGTAGATTTTCACGAGCAAGGTATTAATAACCCTTACTATTTTGCTCCAGCTGCAGAGCCGTACCACGAGATTATATCAGACTGGCAAAAGGATTTCCAAGTTCAAATAGGTGCAAATCACGCACGTTATTTTGACCAGGAAGGATGGTTGTTTTTTACAAGAGAGCGGTTTGACCTACTCTACCCTTCTTATGGTGATACGTACCCTATGTTTATGGGAGCCATAGGGATGACTTATGAGCAGGCTGGCCACGGCCGCGCCGGGCTAGGCATTAATACAGACGAGGGTTATGAACTTACATTGAAAGATCGCGTAGCACATCATAAAACCACTGGATTATCCACCATCGAAATATCTTCAAAAAATGCTGAGAAATTAAACTCAGAATTCAAAGACTATTTTGATACAAGTAATTTAAAATATAAAAGCTATGTGCTGTCTGGAAATCCAGACAACATTGAATCACTAGCTAAGTTAATGGATACTCACGAGATTCAATACGGTTACAGTTCTAATGGCAAAGTCTCTGGCTTCAATTACGCAACAAATAGTCAGGGGAGTATGAGTTATGATTCAGCTCTTATTGTAAGCACAAACCAGCCCAAAGGAAAAATGGTAAAAGCATTATTTGAACCTAATGCTAAGTTAAGCACGCCACTCACCTATGATATCACTGCCTGGAGTTTACCACACGCCTATGGTCTTAATGCCATTGCTAGTACGAGTCTTATTAATCCAACAAGTGATACCTCTAAAAAGACAGAAAATCTACCATTAAATACAACTGCTGCAGGATACATTGTAAACTGGAGTAGTCTGGAGGATGCTAAGTTTCTGGCGACAATTCTTAAAGAAGGAATAAAGGTACGTTTTACAGAAAAGCCTTTTGTTAATAATGGGCAATCTTACGATCGTGGTACCCTTGTGATCACAAAAAGTGATAATAAAAACAAGGCAGACTTTATTAAAACGTTGAGTAAATTGTCTCAAGAGCACGAGCAACCACTCAATGCAACAAGCACTTCCTTTTCAAAGTCAGGTCCAGATTTTGGATCTCCAGATATGAAATTAATCAATCCTCCTAAGGTTGCTTTACTTAAAGGAGAGGGAACCTCATCACTAAGTTATGGTGCCACTTGGTATTTCTTTGAGCAAACACTAGGTTACCCTGCGACATCTATAGATACAGATGATCTGGGTCGTGCTCCTCTTGACCAATTTGACATTTTAGTGATGCCTAATGGTTGGTATGGTAGCGTTCTCAACGATAGTACTTTTGATAAAGTAAAAGACTTTGTGCGCGGTGGTGGGAAAGTAATTGCCATAGGAAACGCCGTAGGCAGTTTTGCTGGTAAATCAGGATTAAGCTTAAAGCGAAATAAAACCTCAACTAATGGTGAAAGCGACGACGGTACAGAAACAGATAACCTTACTCCGTACGCTGAACGCGAAAACGCAAGCACAACAAACTTTATAACAGGTTCTATATTTAAGACAAAAGTTGACACAACACATCCCCTAGCTTTTGGATATCCAGAGACCTACTATAGTTTAAAACTTGGAAGCAGCTCTTTTTCTTATTTAGATAGAGGTTACAACGTCGCTTGGATTCCTGAAGAAGTTGAAAATGTAGCAGGTTTTGCTGGTGATAGTGCTAAAGAAAAACTGAGCAAATCACTTGTTTTTGGAGAAGAAAGACTAGGCAGCGGGAGTATTATTTATATGGTAGATGATCCCCTCTTTAGAGCTTTCTGGCACAATGGTAAACTATTTTTTACCAATGCACTCTTTTTTGCAAATAATAACCGATTTAGACTATAGCATTAACAATTAATAGCGTTAGGCAACATCCTAAGATCTTGCTCTTTTTGCGTGCAATGGCTGTGGCTTTTCTAAAGCTACGAGTGGTTCTGCATAAAGGTCAAAATCTTCGGCTTCTATGATTTTAACCATCGCATAGTCACCTGTTTTTAGATAAAACTTAGTTGCGTCAATGAGCACTTCATTATCTACATCTGGAGAATCAAACTCTGTACGTCCTATAAAAAAGTTTCCTTCTTTACGATCTACCACGATTTTAAATTCTTCACCTATTTTCTGCTGATTGAGCTCCCAAGAAATTTGTGATTGTATTTCCATAATCTGGTTTGCGCGATCCATCTTTACCTCTTCTGGCACATTATCCTCAAGGTTATAAGCGTGTGTATTCTCCTCATGAGAATAGGTGAAGCACCCTAAACGCTCAAAGCGCTGATCCTTTACCCATTGTTTAAGCGTCTGGAAATCTTCTTCAGTCTCTCCTGGGTAACCCACAATAAGCGTAGTTCTTATGGTCATCTCTGGTACGCTTTCGCGAAAGCGTTCTAATAGCGCATTAGTCTTTGCCATTGTTGTACCACGACGCATAGATTTTAAAATAGGATCTGCAATATGTTGTAATGGGATATCGAGATAGTTACACACCTTAGGCTCGCGTTTCATCACATCTAGTACATCTACTGGAAAGCCCGTAGGAAATGCATAGTGAAGCCTTATCCATTCTACACCTTCTACTTGAACTAGATTCTCTAGCAACTCTGCAAGGTTACGTTTCTTATACAAATCAAGACCGTAGTAGGTTAGGTCTTGTGCAATGAGAATTAACTCGGTAACACCGTTTGCAGCAAGTTTTTTTGCCTCGGTCACTAGGTGCTCAATAGGCTTAGATTTATGCTTACCGCGCATTAAAGGAATCGCGCAAAATGAACAAGGGCGGTCACAACCCTCAGCTATTTTGAGGTATGCGTAGTTTTTTGGCGTGGTAGTAACACGTTCACCTATTAGTTCGTGCTTGTAATCTGCACCAAGGGCTTTAAGTAATCCTGGTAATTCTGTAGTACCAAAATATTGATCTACATCTGGAATTTCTTTTTGAAGATCTGGCTTGTAACGTTCTGAAAGACATCCTGTCACAAATACCTTATCTACATCACCGTCTTCCTTTTGCTTCACATATTCTAAAATTGTATTTACAGATTGCTCTTTTGCGTTATCTATAAAGCCACAAGTATTGATCACTACAATGTTTCCCTCTTCTTCATGAGCCACATCCATCTCATTTGCTTTGAGTTGTCCCATTAAGACCTCACTGTCATAAACATTCTTTGAGCATCCTAGTGTGACAACGTTGATCTTATTTTTCTTAAGTGATTTAGTACGCATAGCCTTGATTTTAAGGGAGTGCAAAGATAAACGAAAATCCTTCTTAAGAAGGTTAATGTTTACATAGATGCTAAACACGTTAGATCACTATAATTTTTGTAGTCTATTAATCCTTTTTAATAATTTGGTGTCTAAATAGAAAACCCCATTATGAGAATTTTCATTTTACTCGCTATTTTATGTTTTTCATGTTCTGCCAGTGATGATTCTACTTATACAGATGATACTGTGGTAATTACTGATGATATAGATATCAATGAGGAAGCTGATGCAACCTCAAATATTTACTTCCCTCCTATAGATAGTGATACTTGGGAAACCATTTCTCCAGAAACGCTTAATTGGGATATCGATGCATTAGAGGAACTAAATACTTTTGTAGCGCAAACTAATGCAAAAGCATTTTTAATTCTAAAGGATGGACGGATAGTTGTAGAGAACTATTATCAAAATACAGACGCAGCTACATTACATAGATGGAATAGTGCTGCCAAAACACTTACGGCTTATACTGTAGGAATCGCGCAGCAAGAAAACTATCTAAACATTAATGATTCTTCTAGTGATTATTTAGGGTCAGGCTGGACACAAATGACATCTAATCAAGAGCAAAATATCACCATAAAAAATCAACTCACAATGACTACGGGAGGCGATTATAACGTGGCAGATGTAAATTGTACCAACCCCGAGTGTCTTACCTACCTCAATCCAGCCGGGTCGCAATGGTTCTACCACAACGCCTATTATACATTACTTCAAGAGGTAGTCTCTGGAGCAATTGATTCAGATTTTGATACTTATTTTGAATCAAAAATACAGGCACCCACAGGGATTACAGGCACTTGGGTATCTTTCCAATTTTACAGGCTTTACTATAGCACCGCTCGTAGTATGGCTCGCTTTGGAACTCTTAATTTAAATAATGGTAATTGGGATGGAAATCAAATAATAGATGCAGATTATTTTACACAAATGACAACTCCTTCACAAGACATTAATGAAGCATATGGATATTTATGGTGGCTCAATGGACAGGAAAGCTTTAGGCTACCAGGCACCATTGCTACATTTACAGGGAAACTGATCCCCACGGCACCAGATGACCTTATTGCTGGTTTAGGTAAAGATGATCAAAAGGTCTATGTTGTTCCCAGCGAGGGGTTAGTAGTCATACGATTAGGCGATGCAAGTGGAGATTCACTTCCCGGACCTTCTGGATTTGACACAGCCCTTTGGGAAAAGATTATGCTCGTCGTACAATAGTCCCTCCTGTACTGAGATAATTTTCCGCTTTCGCGAAAGCAAGAAAAATTCATCCGTTCTTGATAAGTTTACAAACACGATAGAGTTCACAAAAAAGAAAATTGATGAAACGAATGTTTCCCAATATGCCTGATTGATTTTCAAATCAGCTGGTTTAGATCGCGGTACAAGTCGATACACTCTTAGTTTAAAAATAAGTGTACGAGCTCGCAAGCTTTGATTTTATTAAACAAACGAAGAAACGAAGCTATCCAAACGGGTTTACCCACATCAAGAAACCGTAGATAAAAAATTTAAAAAACTCAAAAAAGAAGAGTAAGGAAATAGGCACAAACCACAATCTCACTTTTGATGTATCAGCTTTCAAGTACTTGTAGATAAGTACTAGAAGAAAGCTATAAAAAATGATGAAAATAATATGAGGAAAAGCGGTGTAAAGATGCAAATCTTTGGGGACTAGCGTAGTCTGCTTAGTTTGCACGAATGCCTCGTAAATGGACCAGCCATTAAGTATTATAAAACAAGATATAATGACCGCAAGTGTTCTCAGTACTAGTTCTGGAAACCATTTTGGGATCAATCTCATTACTGCTATCTCAAAAAGCTATCATAGCTATTACTTGAAAAAAGAGTCTACAAACTCAATTTTATTAAAGACTTGTAAATCTTCTATCCCCTCACCTACGCCTATGTATTTTACAGGGATTTTAAACTGATCAGAGATTCCTATCACGACACCACCTTTTGCAGTACCATCTAGCTTTGTAACGGCAAGAGACGTAACCTCTGTTGCTGCTGTAAATTGCTTAGCTTGTTCAAATGCGTTTTGACCTGTAGAACCATCTAGGACAAGGAGTACGTCGTGAGGTGCGTCTTCCACTACTTTTTGCATGACACGCTTCACCTTTGTAAGCTCATTCATTAAATTGACCTTGTTATGTAAGCGCCCCGCAGTATCAATTATGATCACATCTGCATCTTGTTTTACACCACTTTCTAAGGCATCAAAAGCAACAGAAGCGGGATCACTGCCCATACTTTGCTTCACTATAGGGATATCTACACGGTCTGCCCACACTTGTAATTGGTCAATCGCGGCTGCCCTAAAAGTATCTGCCGCTCCTAGTACTACTTTTAGACCTTGCTTTTTAAACTGATATGCAAGTTTGCCAATAGTCGTAGTTTTACCTACACCGTTTACACCTACCACCATGATAACGTGAGGTTTTGAGCCTGTAGGTATTTCAAATTGCGTTGCATTACCGGTATTTGTCTCACTAAGCAATCCTGCAATCTCTTCTCTTAATATCTGGTTGAGCTCCTCTGTACCCACGTATTTATCACGTGCTACACGCTCCTCGATGCGTGTTATTACTTTAAGCGTAGTTTTTACGCCTACATCACTTGTTACTAGAACCTCTTCTAGATTGTCTAGTACATCATCATCTACTTTTGACTTTCCGGCAACTGCCTTACTCATCTTATCAAAAAAACTTGTTTTTGTCTTTTCAAGACCCTTATCTAAAGTTTCTTTTTTTTCTTTAGAAAATATTTTTTTAAAAAAGCTCATGGCTAGAAGGTTGTTTTCGGTTGTTGCTATTCAGTGGGCAAAAATAGTGCCTTTTACTGAGAATGCCGTTATGTCATCACGTAAGTGCGTGAGTCGCTCAAGCCTTCCCAGTTTTAAGTGTTTTCTAGAATTTAAAATACTAGCGTTCCTTCAATGCTTCTAAGTACGTGCGCCAGACCTCTTCTGCCTCCTTCATATCATCATTTCGATGTGGGTGGTGCTTAGATCGCTGCTCCATTGTAACGCATATCTGTTTAGCGTGTGCTAAGTCTATCTCGTCATCTTTAAAAAGGCTTTCCACTTTTGCAACACTTTCCTCAGCTTTTTGCTTGTCTTTAAAGCCTAATCCTTCTACGGTACTTGCAGGATTATCGTCTGTGTATAAATTTTCTGATTTTGACATTTTCTTTTAAAATTAAGAGTTTCGTTTAAAATAAGCGTAAACATACTTCTCAAAAAATAGCGGTTTATTGGGATTACGCTTTCGCGAAAGCGTACTACACCTTATTTTTACTTATAAAGACTTTTTAGGCATATGAATATTCATTTTATCGCTATTGGAGGTGCGGCGATGCATAACCTCGCACTGGCATTACATTATAAGGGAGACACTGTTACTGGGAGTGACGATACCATTTTTGATCCTTCAAAGTCTCGTCTTGAGGAACAAGGATTATTACCTGAAGCATTAGGGTGGTATCCAGAAAAGATTCATACAGATCTTGATGCAGTAATTCTAGGTATGCACGCTAAGAAAGATAATCCAGAGCTACTTAGAGCTCAGGAGTTAAATCTCAATATATTTTCATATCCAGAATACCTCTATGAGCGTGCAAAAGATAAAACCCGTGTTGTTATAGGCGGGTCTCACGGTAAAACAACCATTACCTCGATGATTCTCCACGTGATGCATTATTGGGATAAAGACGTAGATTATATGGTGGGTGCGCAATTAGAAGGGTTTGAAACTATGGTACGTTTAACGGAAGATGCAGATTTTATGGTACTCGAAGGTGATGAGTATCTGAGTAGCGCCATAGACCGCAGGCCAAAATTTCACTTATACAAACCTAACATTGCTTTGCTAAGTGGCATCGCTTGGGATCATATCAACGTCTTTCCCACCTTTGAGAATTATTTGGACCAATTTCAAATTTTTGTGAATTCTATGACCAATGGTGGCGCGATGGTTTACAATACGGAAGATGAAAATGTGGTGCAAGTGGTAGAAAATGCCACGGCACATATAAAAAAATATCCTTATGAAACTCCCGAATATAGCATTGAAGATGGACAAACGTTACTAGAAACTCCAGACGGACCTATGCCTGTGGAGATTTTTGGAAAACATAATCTCAATAATCTAGCCGGTGCAAAATGGATCTGCCAGCATATGGGAGTGGTAGAAGAAGATTTTTATGAAGCCATCGCAACCTTTAAAGGCGC